>JAYRLJ010000518.1:0-1605 GCA_041905305.1 Hylemonella sp.
CTGCAGGCGGTGGATGGCGGCGTGCTCATGCGCGCCGGCCACACCGAAGCCGGCTGCGACCTCGCTGCCATGGCCGGCTGCTCGCCGGCCGCGGTGATCTGCGAGATCATGAAGGACGACGGTACCATGGCCCGTCTGCCCGACCTGCAGCTTTTTGCAGCCGAGCACGGCCTGAAGATCGGCACCATTGCCGACCTCATCAAGTACCGCAGCCACAACGAATCGCTGATCGAGAAGGTCGGCACCCGCACGCTCAACACCGCCTTCGGCGAGTTCACCGCCCACGCCTTCCGTGACAAGCCCAGCCAGGGCGTGCACCTGGCGCTGGTCAAGGGCCAATGGAGCCCGGCCGACACGGTGCTGGCACGGGTGCACGAGCCGCTGTCGGTGCTCGATGCCCTGGAGGTAGGCCGCACCATGCACTCCTGGAGCCTGGACGCCTGTCTGTCGCGCCTCAACACCGAAGGCCGCGGCGTGGTGGTGCTGCTCAACTGCGGCGAGAGCGCCGACCAGCTGTTGGCGCAATTCGAAGGCACGGCCCGCGCGTCACAGGCGCCCGAGCGCGGCCGCATGGACCTGCGCACCTACGGCGTAGGCGCGCAGATCCTGCGTGAATGCGGCGTGCACAAGATGAACCTCATGGGCAATCCGCGCCGCCTGCCCAGCATGGTCGGCTACGGCCTCGAAGTCGTCGGCTACATCAGCAAATAACACCAAGGAAAACCATCATGTTCGGCGCAGACAAGGGAAGCCTGGCTTCCGACGACCAACGCCTCGACGGCAAGAAGCTCTACATCGGCATCGTGCAGGCGCGCTTCAACGAGGCCATCACCAACGCCCTGGCCCAAGCGTGCAAGGCCGAGCTGGCCGCACTGGGCGTGCAAGAGAAGCACATCGATCACGTGCTGGTGCCTGGCGCGCTGGAAGTGCCCGTGGCCCTGCAGGCCATGGCGGAGAAAAACCAGTACGACGCGCTGATTGCGCTGGGCTGCATCATCCGTGGCGAGACCTACCACTTCGAGCTGGTGGCGAACGAATCGGGTGCCGGCGTCACCCGCATCGCGCTGGACTACCAGCTGCCGGTAGCCAACGCCATCCTCACCACCGAAAACCTGGAACAAGCCATTGCCCGCCAGACCGACAAGGGGCGCGACGCCGCCCGCGTGGCGGTGGAAATGGCCAACCTGTTGAACGACCTCCAATGAGCGAGAACCAACCCTCTTCCAAGCGCCCGCCGCGCCAGTCGCGCACCGGCCTGACCAGCACCGGCGCACGCAAGGCTGCCAGCAAGTCCGGCCGCACCCGCGCACGCGAGTTCGCCCTGCAGGCGCTTTACCAGCACCTGGTGGGCAAGAACGACACCAGCGCCATCGACGTCTTCACGCGCGATCTGGCCGGCTTCAACAAGGCCGACGCCGCGCACTACGACGCGCTGCTGCATGGTTGCGTGGCCGAAGCGCAGGCGATGGACCAGCTCATCGTCCCCCTGCTGGACCGCAAGCTGGAGGAAATCTCGCCCATCGAGCACGCGGTGATGTGGATCGGCGTCTACGAATTCCGCCACTGCCTGGACGTGCCGTGGCGCGTGGTGCTGAACGAGTGCAT
>JAYRLJ010000519.1:0-1604 GCA_041905305.1 Hylemonella sp.
ATCAGCCTGAGCTTGATGGCGGCCCCCACCAGCAGCGCGGCCAGGAGGCCGGTGGTGATGACCTTCACGGCGGTCTGCCAAGCCGTGCGCCGGGCATCGCGCCAGGCTTCCAGCAGATCGCGCAGCTCGCGGATGTCCTGGGCTGCGTGGCCGTTTTCCAGGCCGAGGTGGGCCAGGCAACGTTCGGCGCCGCGCTCGGCCGCGCGGTCGAGCATGGCCTCCAGCTCCTCCTGCGGCAGCGTGGCCATCTTGCGGCGTTCGATGTGGGGTTCAGTCATCACTCTCTCCTCCAAAAAGTCAAAACCCGCCGCAAGTGCATCAAGGGCGGGTTCATGGGCATGCGGCGCTGCGCGCCCCAACTCACACCGGGAACACCCAGCGAGCCACGGGCGCCTTGGCGGCGAAACCGTTCTGGATGCGCACGCGGTCGCCGACTGCCATGGGGTCAAACGCCCGGGCGCCGATGGCGCCGCGCCCGGTGGCCACGCGCAGCAGCAGGCCTTCAACGCCCACCACCACACCGATCTCAACCGTCGGCGGCGCCAACAGATCGGACAGGTCTTTCAGCGCAAAGCTCACAGCGCGCTCCTCACCGCGGTTGCTCCAGCGTCAGCTGCGTGTCGATGACGCCGTCCGCCACAGTGATCTGAATGCCCACCACCTTGGCCCGGTAGGGCTTGGCGGTAGACGGGTCAGTCGCCTCGACGATCTGCCCCAGGCGCAGGCCGGGGCGGAACACCACATTCATGGCGATGCGGTTGAGCGCATGAGCGTTGGCATCCATCTCGGCCACGCCGCGGTGGATCAGCGCGTCGTCGGACAGCAAGGGCTCCAGGATCGGCGCGCCTTCGCGGCGACCCTCGCCGCGGTAGACCTCGATGATCACGAGGCGGCGCCCTTGATGAGGGCCAGGATTGAGAAATCGGTCTCACCGTTCAGCGTGGCGGGCGACGCCAGGGCGTAGACCAGGGCCAGCACCTCGTAGCTGACCTTGGCCACCGCCACACCCTTGGCCTGGGCCTTGACCGTGACCTTGTCGGCCTGCAGGGTCAGCGCGCCGAGCCCGCGCCCGTACCAGGCGGTCTGAGTGAGGCCGGAACGAGCGGGCTTGCCGAGGGTGGCGATGTCGGCATCCTCGAACATCAGCTCCTCCGTGACCGTGACCACGGCGCTGCCCTGGGGGGAGAGCGAGCCCGCCGAACACAGGGTGTCGGTGATGCTGACGCCTTCGGACTTGAAGACCAGGATGTAGGCGGTCTCGCCCGGGTTGAAGGAACTGCGGCCGTTGTTCAGGCCATCGGGCCGGGTGTCGACCTCGGCAGACAGATGTCCCTCCGAGCCCGAGCCGTCTGGGTTGCCGAATTGAACGCGAATGGTGGCATTGGCCATGGTGGGTCCTAAAGCGTTGTCCTGCGTCGTCAAGCGTCAACCAGCACGAACTGCACTTCCTCGTCCAGAGGCAGGGCGACGCGCCAGTCGAGCGAGGTGGTGGAGTAGGCGATGCGCAGCAGGCTGTAGCCGGGCGTGGCGGCGGTGAGCGCTTGCCCGCTGGCGCTCACATCGCCCAGCACGCGGTGCTGCCAGGCCAGGTGCAAGACTTGGGT
>JAYRLJ010000120.1:0-8360 GCA_041905305.1 Hylemonella sp.
CGCCTCGGCGGTCTGTTTGACGTTGCCGCTGATCTGCTCCATCGACGCCGCGGTTTCTTCCAGGCGGGCGCCCTGCGCCTGCGTGCGCTCCGACAGTTCGCGGTTGCCGCTGGCAATGCCATGCGTCTCGCTGCCCATGCGCTCCACCTCGGTACGTGCGTCGCTGACGATGGAGCGGATGTTGACGTTGAGCTGGTTCAGCGCCCGCTCGAGCTGGCCGAGCGTTCCGCCGTGCTGGCTGTCCAGCGTGCGCGTCAGGTCGCCGGCGGCCATGCGGTTGGCAAAGGCGAGCAGGCGTTTGAGCGGCGCAATGCTCAGCGCATGCAGGCGCCAGGCGCCCAGCAGTGACAGCACGGCCATCAGCACAAAGCCCCCAATGAGGCTGGCCGGCGAGGCCGAGTCCCAGCCGCCAGCCGCCAGCACACCGGTGCCCATGCCCAGCATGGCCAGCACCTGCGCCATGGTCACTGTCTGGGCCTCCGCGGTGGGACGCAGCAGGCGGCTGATGCGGCCGCCCCAGGTGTCCTTGTAGAGCGCGCCATGGCGCAGGCGGTGCACCAGCCGGCCGGCTTCCTGCTCGGCCCGCATGACGGCGTAAAGGCCTTCGGCAGCCTCGATCTGTTCGCGCGTGGGCTCGGTCCGCACCGACAGGTAGGCCACCGGCCGGTCGCCTTCCATGATCGGGGTGGCGTTCGCCACCACCCAGTAGTGGTCGCCATCCTTGCGCCGGTTCTTGACGACACCCGTCCAGGGCAGGCCCTCTTCCAGCGTGGCCCAGAGGTCGCGGAAGGCCTCTTCCGGCACGTCCGGATGGCGCACCAGGTTATGCGGCTGGCCCAGCAGCTCTTCCTTGGTGAAGCCACTGAGCTGGATGAAGACTTCGTTGCAATGGGTGATCCGGCCCTTCAGGTCGGTGATCGACACCACCGTCTGACCGGAAGGGTAAGGGTATTCACGCTGGGTGACAGGTAGATTGGTGCGCACGGGCTCAACGACTGGTTATGCCAGCGCGGACAACGCACGTGATGCGGCCGGCTGTCTTGTTCATACACAGGGCCGGTCTTGTGTGGCCCTCCCAAACCTTCGACTCTAACCGATCTTCCCGCGCCACTTACATTTTGAAACCTGAGCGGGAAGAGCGGCCCAGCGCCCTTGGCGGGCGCCGCCGATGCAGGTCAGTGCACCGCCTGGGCGAGCAGTCCCATTTCGGCACTGCCCATCAGCTTCTCGATGTCCAGCAGGATCAGCATGCGCTTGTCGAGCGAGCCGATGGCCAGAATGTGGTCGCTGCCGATGGCCGACGTCATTTCCGGCACCGGCTTGAGCTGTTCCGGGCTGAGCGTGATGACGTCGGACACGCCGTCGACCACCATGCCCACGACCTGGTTGCCGATGTTCAGCACGATCACGACCGTGAAATGGTCGTAGCGGACCTCGCTCAACCCGAACTTGATCCGCATGTCGACGATCGGCACGATCACGCCACGCAGGTTGATCACCCCCTTGATGAAAGCCGGCGCGTTGGCCATGCGCGTGGGCTCCTCGTAGGAGCGGATTTCCTGCACGCGCAGGATGTCGATGCCGTACTCCTCGTTGCCCAGCTTGAAGGCCAGGAACTCGCGGATCGCGGTGACGGCCGCCTGCGCTGAAGCGGCCTGAGCGGCGGATTGCACTTGCTGTTCCATCGATGAACTCTCCAATAAATCAAATTGAAAGCCGGCCCGGCGTTCCACGCCGGCTGGACCACGGCTCAAGGGTACGGCGAAACTCGCCTCATCCCGTCTGTATCGGCAGATGGCGCGCAAACCGAAGCCCGGTGGCCGTGCGTGCGCCCAGCACACAAGCAGTTTGCATCAAGAAACGACAAAATACGTCCATCAGTCATCAACCGCCGTCTTTTCAGCCCTACAGAATCAATCGAAGATCCCGCGCCGCCTCCAGCATCAGGGGCAGCAACTCCCGCAGCATGGTCTGCGGTGACAAGCGGGCGGTGGAACCCACCACATTGAGGGCGGCCACCGTCTGCCCCTGCAGGTTGCGCAAGGGAACGGCCAGCGCGTGTACGCCCAGTTCATGCTCCTCGCTGCTGAGGCAGTAGTCGTCGCGCCGCACCTGCTCGATCACCCGGCGCAACTGCGGTGCCGTGGTCACCGTATGCACCGTCAGGCGCGCCAGCTGGCGCCGCTTCAACCAGTCTTGCAACTCGGTCTTGGGCATGGCGGCCAGCAGCACCCGGCCGGTGGAGGTGGCATGCGCCGGTAGCCGCGCGCCGAGGTGCAGGCCGTAGGCCAGCAGCTGCGGCTGCCCCTCGGTGGCGCCCTGCCGGATGTTGCCGCTGCGCGCCACGATCACCACCTCGTCGCCGTTGAGCACCACGGCTGAAAAGGACTCGTGCGTGTGCGCCGCCAGTCGCTCCAGCGTAGGCTGTAGCACACGCGGCAGCCGCGCCGACGCCAGGTAGCTGCCGGAGAAACGCAGCACCTTGCTGGAGAGCCAGAAGTAACGCCCATCGCTCTCTAGGTAGCCCAGATGCGCCAAGGTGAGCAAATGGCGCCGTGCTGCCGCCCGCGTGATGCCGGCCTTCTGCGCCGCCAGTGTGGCATTGAGGCGCTGGCGTTCGGTGTCAAAACTCTCCAGCACGGCCATGCCCTTGACCATGCCCTCGATCAGATCGGATTTGGCAATCATGCAAGCCCCTTGCGCAGGCCGTCACCGGCCGTCAGTCTTTGCGCGATCATCGCACACGAGGTGCGATCATCGCACAATTGACTTGGGGCAAGAGTGATTTCCAACCCGCCCTCCCCTAAGCTCGCGGCAACATTTCTACAGGAGTCCTCCCATGCACACCCAAGTTGCCATCATCGGCGCCGGTCCCTCGGGCCTGCTGCTCGGCCAGTTGCTGCACAAGGCCGGCATCGACGCCGTCATCCTCGAACGCCAGAGCGGCGATTACGTGCTCGGCCGCATCCGCGCCGGCGTGCTGGAGCAGGTCACCATCGACCTGCTGGATGAAGCTGGCGTGGGCCAGCGCATGCACGCTGAAGGTCTGATCCACGGCGGATTCGACATGCTGTTCAAGGGTGCACGCCACCGCATCGACATGAACAAGCTCACCGGCGGCAAGAACGTCATGGTCTATGGTCAGACCGAGGTCACGCGCGACCTCATGGACGCACGCGCCGCGGCCGGCCTGACCACCATCTACGAAGCCGCCAACGTGCAGGTGCACGACTTCGACAGCAAGAACCCGCGCGTCACCTATGAGAAGGATGGCAAGACGCATGAAATCCAGTGTGACTTCATCGCCGGCTGCGACGGCTTCCACGGCGTGTGCCGCGCCAGCGCACCGCGCAGCGCGATCCGCGAGTACGAGAAGGTCTACCCCTTTGGCTGGCTGGGCCTGCTGTCGGACACGCCGCCGGTGCACGAGGAACTGATCTACGCCAACAGCGAGCGTGGTTTTGCCCTGTGCTCCATGCGCAGCCAGACCCGCAGCCGCTATTACCTGCAGGTGCCGCTGACCGACAAGGTGGAACAGTGGTCGGACCAGGCTTTCTGGGATGAACTGAAGCTGCGCCTGGACCCCGAGGCGCGCGAACAGCTGGTCACCGGCCCCAGCATCGAGAAAAGCATTGCCCCGCTGCGCAGTTTCGTGACTGAGCCGCTGCGTTTCGGCCGCATGTTCCTGGCCGGTGACGCCGGCCACATCGTGCCGCCCACCGGCGCCAAGGGCCTGAACCTCGCCGCCACCGACGTCAAATACCTGTTCAACGGCCTGGTGGAGTTCTACAAAGACAAGTCCGAGGCGGGCATCGACCGTTACTCCGAACTCGCGCTCAAGCGCATCTGGCGCGCCGAGCGCTTCTCGTGGTGGTTTACCAGCCTGATGCACCGCTTCCCGGAAAACGGCGAGATCGGCCAGAAGCTGCAGGAGGCCGAACTCGACTACATCATCCACTCGGAATCAGGTTCGCGCTCCGTGGCGGAGAACTACGTCGGCCTGCCGCTGGATTTCGGCCAGTAGTCGGCACCACCCCTCTCGAACAACCCGGCCTCGGCCGGGTTTTTCTTGCCGATTGGACCTTCTTTTGGTGCATCAACGCACCATATTTGACTTTTTTGCTCAATTTGATATATTTGATAAATCAAAACCAGCGCCTGAACTCTCATGGCAGTCAACTTTCACCAAGGGTCGGTCTTTGCGTTGTTCGACGCCATGCCGGTCCCCCTGCTGACCTTCGCGGTCAGCGGCCAGGTGACCTACGCCAACAGCGCCGCGAAGCAGCACCCGGGGCGCCCCGTCGACACGCTGAACGGGCACCAAGTCATCAAATCGCTGGTGGCTGACGCCACCCTCGGCAAACTCAAACTTCCCTACAGCGCCGAGATCGAGGTGGCGGATGGCCAGCGCCTGAGCGGCACCTTCATGTCCGGCCCGGCCGGGCTGGACGTCGCCTTCGTGGGCAAGGCCGCAGCCGGTCGTGCAGAAGCGGCCGAGGGCGGCAGCGGCATGATGCACCTCAAGGACATCATCGAGATGCTGCGCGATGAGGTCGGGCCGCACATCAACCAGCTGCGCAATCAGCTGAAGGCGCTGGAGCCCTCCCCGGCCCACACCTCGCTGGAACACGCTGCCGTCGGACTCAGCCGGCGCCTGCAGCGACTGGCAGAACTGGTGGAAGTCTTTGGCGACGATGTCCTGCGTTCGCAGGACCGGATCGAGCTGCTGTCGGTGTTCGACGCTGCGCGGCGCGACCTCGCCGGCCACGCCGCCAAGCTCGGCGTGGACATCGACCTGAAAGTCCCCGAACAGACCCTGCCGCCGATCTACGGCAACGAACGCCTGATCCGGCGCGCGCTTTATGAGTGCCTGGACAACGCCCTGATCCATTCCCGCAAGGAAGTCACCGGTGGCCAGGCCCTGAAAGTCGAGGTGCGCTTCAACCTGTCGGGCGAACATGTACTCGTCAGCGTGCGTAACCGCGGCGCCACCCAGCTCAAGCTCAGCGGCAAGGATGCCCTGAAGCCCTTTGTCGCCCCGCCGCCCAAGGGGGCCACCGAGGAGTCCACCTTGCGCCTCGGCCTGCCCCTGGTACAGCGCATCGTCGGTCTGCATGGTGGTCAGATGCGCCTGAGCACCACCGACAGCGACACCGTCCAGGTCCTGCTGGAGTTTCCCACCGGCGCGCCGCAGCGAGGCCAGGAGGACCTGTCTCTCGCCCAAGCGCAACGCTACGCCCAGGACCTGGCGCAACTGATGTCCCGCCGCAAGAAGGAGAAAGCATGAAACGCAACGCCCTGATCGTCGACGATCAACCCGACATCCGCAAACTCATCCTGATGACCATGGAGTCGGAGGAGTTTGAGCTGCACGAGGCCGACAATGGCGTGGACGCCTTGCGCATTGCGCAGAATCTGCGCCCCTCGGTCATCCTGCTCGACGTCATGATGCCAGGCGGCCTGGACGGCTATCAGGTCTGTGAAAAGATCAAGACCGATGCGCAGCTCAAGGCCACAACCAAGGTCATCCTCCTGACCGCCCGCGGCCAGCGTACGGACATCGAGCGCGGCCAGGCGGTCGGCTGCGATGCCTACCTGATCAAGCCGTTCAGCCCGATCGAGCTGCTGGATACGGTCGACCGTCTGGTCACCCACTGAGTGACGCAGGCCATGCGCGCCGCCCTCCCACCGCCGCCCACACGCCGTCGCGCCACGCAGGCGCTGGCCTTGCTGGCCGCCGCCGCCAGCGTTCCGTCCCACCTGCTCGCGGCTCCGGGGCGCCGAGTGTGGCGTCTGGCGGTGGTGCCGCAGCTCACGCCGGTGGAGATGTACAACGCCTGGACGCCGGTGGTGGAAGCCCTGGCCCAGGCCGACGTGCCGTGCGAACTGGTAATCCACCCCTCGATCGCCCGCTTCGAACAGGAGTTCCGCAGCGGCGGCGCAGACATCGTCTTCCTGAATCCGTACCACATGGTCATGGCGCGTCAGGCGCACGGCTATGTGCCGCTGCTGCACGACAGCAAGCCGCTGGAGGGCGTGCTGGTGGTGCGCCAGGATTCGCCCTATACCGCGCTGGCACAGCTTCGCGACCAGCGCGTCGCCTTCCCTGCCCCCAACGCGCTGGCGGCCAGCCTCTACATCCGGGCCGTGCTGGAGCGCGAACATCACGTGCGCCACGAAACCTGGTACGCCATGAATCACCGCAACGCCATTCGCCAGGTGCTAGCGGGTGACGCCGCAGCAGCAGGTGTGGTCAAGACCACACTGGCGCTCGAGCCGGAGTCGGTACGCCAGGCCCTGCGTGTGCTCTACACCACACCCGCGCTGGCCCCGCATCCGCTGGCCGTGCATCCTCGCGTGCCGGGTACGGTACGTCAGCGCATCCGGGAGGTGCTGCTGGCCATGGCGGCCGACCCGGCGCGCAAGCCGCTGCTGCAGGCGATCCAGATGCCCGACCCGGTGCCCGCCGACTACGAGCGCGACTACGCCGGCCTGAACCGTCTGGGCCTGAACCGGTATGTCGTCAACGAGTGAACCGCCGACCAGATGGGCGCGTCTGCGCCAGTCGCTGCGCCCGCCCTACAGCCTGAGCACGCAGCTGCTGCTGACGTTGTCGGCCATGACCGTCATCATCGTCGTCGCCAACGGCGTGGTGGCCTACCAGCGCATCAGCCGCGAGACCATGGAGCGGGCTACTGCAGCCGCCAACGCCATCGCGGGCCTGGTCGCCAGCAGCAACACCGACGCATTGATCACCAACGACATCGCCGCGCTCGAATCCAGCCTGCTGCAGGTCGTGCGGTTGCCACTGGTCGAAGGCATTGCTGTGCTGCGCGGCGATGGCCGCCCCCTGGTGGCCGTGCGCCAGGACGGCGAGAAAGTACGCAGCGAGATCGGTGGAACCAGGCCCTCGATGACCGCTTCACCGCCGCCACTCGCGCGCACCGGCCGCGTGGAAGGCGACCGCTACGCGACCTGGGAGAGCATCCCGCTGCGCAGCGAACGCCCGCTGGGCTGGGTGCGCGTGGACATCAGCCTGATGCAGCGCGCTGAGGAATTGGAGCGGCTGTGGCGTCGTTCGGTCAACACGTTGCTGGCCACCATCGCGGCCATCCTGCTCGTGCTGCCGCTCCTGCTCCATCGCAGCCTGCGCCCCCTCCGTCAGCTGTCGACATTGGCAGGCCACCTCTCCGACCAGATCGGCCAGCGCGTCGAGATCCAGTCCAGCAGTCTGGAGGCGCACCGGCTGTCCGAGGCCCTGAACCAGGCCAGCCATGATGTGGCCAAGCAGGTGGCTCGCACACAGGTGATCGTCAACACCGCGGCCATGGCCATCATCGGCCTGGACGTCGAGGGATGCGTGGTGACGGCCAATCCAGCCACCACCAGCATCTTCGGCCGTGAGGAGGCCGAACTCCAAGGGCTGCCACTGGAACAGTGCATTCCCGGCCTGGGGGTGGACATGCTGCGCAGCCTGTTCGGCGAACTGGAGGACTCCCCCAACCGGCCCTACCGCATCGTGCGCCAGGACTTCTTTGGCACCCGCATGGACGGAACGCTCTTCCCGATCGAGATCTCGCTGGGCCAAGCGCCGCTGACCACCGGATTGCGCTATGTCTGCATCGTGCGCGACGTCACGGATGAGCGCGCCATGCAGGAAACCTCCGAGCTCTACGAACGCGCCCTGGCCAGCAGCCACAACGGCGTCTTCATCACCAATGCCAGCCTGGCCAGCCAGCCGATCGTCTTTGTCAACGACGCGTTCCAGAAAATCACCGGGCTGGCACCGCACCAGATTCTCGGGCGCGGCATGGAACAGCTGCTGACGAACGTCGCGGCGTCGGACGCCCTGTCGGCCTTGCTGGACGCCATGAGGGAACAACGCAGCACCAGCGTGGAGCTGCAACTCAGGCTCGTCCACGGACGCGAGATCACGACTGAGATCTCGCTCTCCCCGGTGCGCGCGGGCCAGGGAACACTGACCCACTACATCGGTATCGTTTCCGACGTCACGGCCCGGGTGCAGGCCGAGCAGGCGATTGCCGAACGCGGCGCCCAGCTCGACGCCATCTTCAGCCTGAGCCCGGACGGCTTTGTGCTGTTCGACGCTGACGGCTACCTCATCTTTGCCAACCCCGCGTTCGAGCGCATGACGGGAAAGATCTGGTCGCGCCCCGGGCTGCCCGTGACAATAGAAGAGTTCGGACACAGTCTGGCGGCCCTGTGCCACCCGGACCACCCAATGCCGCCTCTGCTGGAGAGCTGCGCCGACAAAGAGCCGTGGCGGGCCCGTCTGGTGCTGGCACGTCCGCAGCACCGGGTCGTCCTGGCGCAGTCACGGCGCAATGTGGCCGGCCGCA
>JAYRLJ010000520.1:0-1593 GCA_041905305.1 Hylemonella sp.
AAGCGCCGCGAGGTGGTGGCCACCACCATGGCGGTCAGGGCGATGACGATGGAGACCAGCTCGGCAACGGTGTGAAACAGCAGGTAATGCGCCTGCGCCGCCAGCGCGCATAGGACCGAGACGACCAGAGGCGGCACGAACAGGTGCCCCAGCATGGCCCAAGACGGACGGGCCGATTCGGGCGTCAGCAGTTCCAAGCCTTCGAAGTTCTTGTCGTTCACGCGGCGTTCCAGTTGATCGTCACTGGCAGCACGATCTCGCGCCACCCAACCCTGATTGTCAAAATTATCAATTTTCGAATCATAGGCCAAAGCGCGCCAGCTTTCCATCGGTAAAATCGCGGCCTGACCGATCACACACCCCCCTCCCTTGTGGCGGGGGGTGTTTTGTATTTGTACCCTCAATGGACCTGCCCAAGCTACCTCCCGGCAAGCGCTACACCCTGCCTCGACCGCCCGGCTCGGCCGACGCCCTGCTGCTCAGCGCGCTGGGACAACGCGAGAAGGCCGCCGGCAAGTTGCTGGCGGTGGTGACGGCCGATGCCACCGACGCCCAGCGCCTGATCGACGAAATCGCATTTTTTGCGCCGGAGTTGCGTTGTGCCCTGTTTCCCGACTGGGAAACCCTGCCCTACGACACCTTCTCGCCGCACCAAGACCTGATCAGCGAACGCCTGGCCACACTCTGGCGCCTGTACAACCACGGCAAGCGCAGCAGCGAAGAAACCGCCGGCCTGGTGCTGGTGCCGGCCACCACGGCGCTGTACCGGCTGGCGCCGCCGAGCTTCCTGGCGGCCTATACCTTCGAGTTCAAGGTCAAGCAGAAGCTCGACGAGGCGCAACTCAAGTCGCAACTGACGCTGGCCGGCTACAACCACGTGACGCAGGTGGTCAGTCCGGGCGAGTACGCGGTGCGCGGCGGTTTGATCGACCTCTTCCCCATGGGCTCGGCCGTGCCCTACCGCGTCGACCTGTTCGACGACGAGGTCGACTCCATCCGTACCTTCGACCCCGACAGCCAGCGCAGCCTGTACCCGGTGCCGGAAGTGCGCCTGCTGCCCGGGCGCGAGTTCCCGATGGACGACGCCGCGCGCAAGCTGTTCCGCCAGCGCTGGCGCGAGCTGCTGGAAGGCGACCCGACCAAGAGCCGCATCTACAAGGACATCGGCAACGGCGTGGCCACCGCGGGCATCGAGTACTACCTGCCGTTGTTCTTCGAGCAGACGGCCACCGTGTTCGACTACCTCGGCTCGCAAGCCACCCTGGTACTGCACGGTGATCTGGAACCGGCCTTCCAGCGCTTCTGGCAGGACACCAAGGAACGCCACCGCCTGGCCCAGGGCGACCCGGAGCGCCCGGCCTTGCCGCCGGAAACCCTGTTCCTGAGCGCCGAGCAGTTCTACGGCCACGCCAATACCCATGCCCAACTGGCGCTGCGCGTCGGTGAGCAGCCGGATGGCCTGGATGCTGCCTGGGGCACCGCCTTCCAGCAGCTGAACGAACTGGCCGTGGTGCGCGGAGCCGACGATCCGCTGGCACGCCTCAAGGCGCACGTGCGCAACACCCAGCACCGCGTGCTGCTGCTGGCCGAGAG
>JAYRLJ010000521.1:0-1593 GCA_041905305.1 Hylemonella sp.
TTCACGTTGATGAAGAACTGGGAGGATGCCGAATTAGGGTCCGAGGTGCGCGCCATGGCCACCGTTCCCACCACGTTCTTCAGACCTTTGGCCAGCGCCTCACGGCCTTCGTGCGCAATCGGGGGGCGGGTCTTGCGCTCGGCATAGTTGGTGTCGAAGCCACCGCCCTGAACCATGAAGTTGTCGATCACACGGTGGAAGATGGTGTTGTCGTAGTGCTTCTCGGAAACATATTGCAGAAAATTGGCAACGGTCTTGGGCGCCTTGTCAGGGTAGAGCTCGATGACGATGTCACCTGCGCTGGTCTGCAGTCTGACTCTGGGCGCTCCACCCTGAGCCCAGGCTGCGGTACCCAGGGCGCTCAGGCAGGTGGCGAGCACAAAGGCACGCCGCACTGATGAAATCATCCGATCACTCCTTCAAAGAAGATTTTCCATTGGCCGAGCTGGCGCAACCAGTATTGCCGGCGGGTAGCGCCGCTGGCGGCCCCATTGGGAACTTCGCCGAAGGTTACCACCATGATGTCAGTGCTGTCCTTCCAGCTGAGCAGTGACAAATCCTTCAATTGCAACTCGCGACCACGCAGCCGTGCCAGCTCTTCTTTCAGGGAGGGCTTCCATTCGGCCAGTGTCTTCCCGTAGCTGGTGAAATCGGCTGAGTAGAAACTCAAGGTGCGCTCGAGGTTGCCGCTTGATTTGGCGCTGCTCCAGGCTTGCAGAACGTCGTCGAAAGCCTTGGCATTGGCGCGCAGGCTCAGCGGCGCAACCCAGTCGAGCCGCTGCGCAATCACAACCGGAGTGCTGCGGATTTCAACCGTGCGCATGATGCGTTCGAGGTCCGGGTTGGACAGTGCCACACAGCCGTCTGTGGATTTCGGGGCGCGCGAGAATTGACTCGGGGGTGAACCATGCAACCAGATGCCCCCGCCCGTTTTGCCGCGCTTCCTGTCGTAAGGGTTGGGGTAGTTGATCGGCAGTGCGCCGGCACCGTAGAAATCCTTGAGCGTCCGCGGGTCCAGCGTGTTGGTGATGTAGTACACGCCCAACGGGGTGCGCAGATCACCTTCTGTGACTTTTTCGATCCCGAGCTTGCCGACCGAGACGTAGTAGTCGGCGATCAGACGCAGCCCGGAGGGTCCGTTTTCGAAAAGGTACAGGCGTGCGCGCGAGGTGTCCACGGCGATGGCGTGCTTGCTGCGCGTTGACAGTGTCAGGAATTGGCTGGGGACGGCGCCGGCCGGCGGCCGCTCGGTCAGCGCCTTGATGCGCATCTGCGATTCACTGCGCAGATCGTCGAGCACACCGGCCGCTGCGCGCGCCGCGGTATCGGGGACGTCGCCCAGCATGCGGATCGGTCGGGCCTGACTGCTCAGCAGATCTCCGTAAATGAGCTGCGCCAATTGAAAGTTCGGAAATTCGCGGACCAGCTTCTCGGCTTTGCCCAAGGCCTCACGGTTACGTGCTTGCCCGACCAGTCGGTAGATCTCGATCAGTCGGGCTTCAGCCGCGCCGTCTTGCACGGCGGCAGGGGCCGCCACCTGCTCCCGGCTTCGTGTGCCTTTGCGTTTGGACTTGGCGTCGGCCAAGGATGAGC
>JAYRLJ010000522.1:0-1589 GCA_041905305.1 Hylemonella sp.
CACCACAGCAAGAGCGTCAACGCGGTGAAGGCCGAGCGCCAGAAGGTCACCTCAAAGGGGCGCGCGCTCTCCAGCTGACGGCTGACGATACCCGCGCTGCTCCACAGCAGGGTCACCAGCACCATCAGCAGCAGCGCGCGGCGGTGGCTCATGCGCCGACGCTTCAGCCTGCGGCGTTCTCGCGCGCCATGCGCTTGCGCTCGTGCTCGACCAGATAGCGCTTGCGCAGGCGCACGCTCTTGGGCGTGATCTCGACCAGCTCGTCGTCCTCGCAGAATTCGACGCCGTACTCCAGGGTCAGGTCGATCGGGGGCGTGATCTTGATCGCGTCTTCCTTGCCGCTGACGCGGAAGTTGGTCAGCTGCTTGGTGCGCGTGGCGTTGACGACCAGGTCGTTGTCGCGGTTGTGCACGCCGACGATCATGCCCTCGTACACCGGGTCACCGGCCTTGACGAACATGCGGCCGCGGTCGTCCAGCTTGCCCAGGGCGTAGGTGAAGATTTCTCCGGCATCCATCGAGATCAACACACCGTTCTTGCGGCCACCGATGTCGCCCTTGTGCGGCTCGTAGCCGTCAAAGATGTTGGAGATCAGGCCCGAGCCGCGCGTGAGGTTCAGGAATTCGTTGCTGAAGCCGATCAGGCCGCGCGCGGGAATGCGGTACTCGAGGCGGACACGACCACGGCCATCCGGCTCCATGTTCACCAGCTCGCCCTTGCGCTCGCCCAAAGCCTGCATCACGCCCCCCTGGTGGGCTTCCTCGATGTCGGCCGTGACCAGCTCGATCGGCTCGCAGCGCACACCGTCAATGTCCTTGAAGACCACGCGCGGCTTGCCCACGGCCAGTTCGAAACCCTCGCGGCGCATGTTCTCGATCAGGATGGTCAGGTGCAATTCGCCGCGCCCCATCACCTCGAACACACCGTCCTCGTCGGTCTCCTTGACACGCAGCGCGACGTTGCTCTGCAGCTCCTTCTGCAGGCGGTCCCAGATCTGGCGGCTGGTGACGAACTTGCCTTCGCGGCCGGCCAGGGGTGAAGTGTTGACGCAGAAGTTCATGGTCAGCGTCGGCTCGTCGACCTTCAGCATCGGCAGGGGCTGCGGATTGGCCGGATCGGTCACGGTCACACCCATACCGATGTCTTCGATACCGTTGATCAACACGATGTCACCCGGACCGGCCTCCTGGACCATCATGCGATCCAGGCCCTTGAACTTCAGGACCTGGTTGATGCGGCCCTTGGCGGTCTTGCCGTCCGGCCCTTCCATCACCAGCACGTCCATGCCGGGCTTGATGGTGCCCTGGTTGATGCGGCCGACCCCGATGCGACCGACGTAGGACGAATAGTCCAGCGAGCTGATCTGCATCTGCAGCGGGGCATCTTCGGCGCCTTCGTGCGGCTGCACATGGCGCAGGATGGTCTCGAACAGCGGCGCCATGGAGTCGCCCCACTTCTCGCCCGGCTCGCCCTCTTCCAGCGAGGACCAGCCATTGATGCCCGAGGCGTAGACCACCGGGAAGTCGAGCTGCTCGTCGGTGGCGCCCAGCTTGTCGAACAGGTCAAAGGCAGCGTTGATGACGGCGTCG
>JAYRLJ010000523.1:0-1588 GCA_041905305.1 Hylemonella sp.
CCGAAGGCGGCATGGAAAAAGTCGCCCTCAGCTAAGGGCAGACCGAGGCACGAGCAGCCTCGGGGACCGTCGGTCAGCTACACTTGAGGGGTACGCGACTGGCGATAGGCGCGCCGCCCTTTTCGGGCTGGTTGCGCTGAAGTGGGACACCACAGGGAAGCGTGCCGCAGAACCCGCGCGGTTTTCTGTGTTCAGCCGTTCGCCTGGGCAGCCCCCGCAAGACGGGGGACCAGCGTTTTACCCGACTGCCATGTACAACCGAAACATCCTCGTCGAACAGACCGATCCCGAACTCTGGGCCGCCATCCAGGCCGAGAACGCGCGCCAGGAACACCACATCGAGCTGATCGCCAGCGAAAACTACGCGTCGCCGGCCGTCATGGCCGCCCAAGGCTCGCAGCTCACCAACAAATACGCCGAAGGCTACCCCGGCAAGCGTTATTACGGCGGTTGCGAGTATGTGGACGTGGCCGAGCAGCTGGCCATCGACCGCGTCAAGGCCATCTTCGGTGCCGAAGCCGCCAACGTGCAACCGCACTGCGGCGCCTCGGCCAACGAGGCCGTGTTCCTGGCCTTCCTCAAGCCGGGCGACACCATCATGGGCATGAGCCTGGCCGAAGGCGGTCACCTGACCCACGGCATGGCCCTGAACATGTCCGGCAAATGGTTCAACGTCGTCTCCTATGGCCTGAATGCCAAGGAAGAGATCGACTACGACGCCATGGAAAAGAAGGCGCACGAAACGAAGCCGAAGCTGATCATCGCCGGTGCTTCTGCGTACAGCCTGCACATCGACTTCGCCCGCTTTGCCAAGGTGGCCAAGGACGTCGGCGCCATCTTCATGGTGGACATGGCGCACTACGCCGGCTTGATCGCCGCCGGCGTCTACCCCAACCCCGTGCCCTTTGCCGACGTGGTGACCTCCACCACCCACAAGAGCCTGCGTGGCCCGCGCGGTGGCATCATCCTGATGAAGGCCGAGCACGAGAAGGCCATCAACAGCGCCATCTTCCCCGGCCTGCAGGGCGGCCCGCTGATGCACGTGATCGCGGCCAAGGCAGTGGCCTTCAAGGAAGCCATGGACCCGAGCTTCAAGGCTTACCAGCAACAGGTGGTGACCAACGCCCGCATCGTGGCCGAGACGCTGACCCAGCGCGGCCTGCGCATCGTCAGCGGCGGCACGCAAAGCCACGTCATGCTGGTGGACCTGCGTGCCAAGGGCATCACCGGCAAGGAGGCCGAAGCCGTGCTGGGCGCCGCCCACATGACCATCAACAAGAACGCGATTCCGAACGACCCGGAGAAGCCGATGGTCACCAGCGGCGTGCGCATCGGCACCCCGGCCATGACCACGCGCGGCTTCAAGGACGAAGAAGCCCGCATGACGGCCAACCTGATCGCCGATGTGCTGGACAACCCGCGCGACGAAGCCAACATCGCCGCCGTGCGTGCCAAGGTCAATGCCCTGACCAGCCGCTTCCCGGTGTACAAGTGAACACCCCCCTGAGGCGCTGCGCGCCTTCCCCCCTGAACGCCATCCTTCGGTGGCAGGGGGGACGCACCCAGTGGCCCGGCAAAGCCGGCTCCA
>JAYRLJ010000524.1:0-1586 GCA_041905305.1 Hylemonella sp.
ATGTACCCGGTGCTGATGGCCGCCGACATCCTGCTCTTCAATGCGCACAAGGTCCCTGTCGGTCGCGATCAGGTCCAGCACATCGAGATGGCGCGCGATTTCGGCCAGCGCTTCAATCATCTGTATGGCGAGCACTTCACCCTGCCCGAGGCAGTGATCGACGAGAACGTTGCCACCTTGCCCGGCCTCGATGGCCGCAAGATGAGCAAGAGCTACGACAACACCATCCCGCTGTTCGCCCCGCGCGCCGAACTGAAGAAGCTGATCGGCGGCATCCTCACTGACTCACGCGCGCCCGGCGAGCCCAAGGACACCGAAGGCTCGGCGGTGTTCCAGCTGTACCAGGCCTTCGCCAGCCTTGAGGAAACCGCGGCGTTCGCGCAGGCCTTTGCCGACGGCATCGGCTGGGGCGATGCCAAGCAACGTCTGTTCGAGCGCATCGATGTCGAGGTCGCGCCGCTACGCGAGAAATACGATGCGCTGATGGCCAAGCCCTCGGAAATCGAAGCGATCCTGCGCGAGGGTGCCGTGCGCTTGCGACAGGCGCATGCCACGCCAACGCTGGCACGTTTGCGGGAAGCGGTGGGCCTGCGCGACCTGTCGTCAGTGGCGGTGGCGACGGGCGACAGGATTGGCAAGCCGGCCATCAGCCAGGTCCCCACCTTCAAGCAATACCGTGAAGCCGACGGCAAGTTCTATTTCAAGCTCGTGCAGGGCGAGCGAGTCCTGCTGCAAAGCATCGGCTTCGCTTCACCGCGCGATGCCGGTGCGCGCATCGCCGCGATCAAGCATGGCGAGATCGATCCCGAGGTGATGGATTTTTCCGTCAGTGAAGGCGTCAGCTTCGAGGAAGTGAACGCGGCGCTGGCGGCGTTCGTGGCGGCAGCACTGGAAGGCGGGGCTGACAAGGCGTGACCGGCATCGGCACGCTGCCTTTGTTGGCGCTGTTCCTGTTTGCGCCCTGGTTCCTGATCCTGTCGGCGCTGTATTGGCTGTATCCGCGCCAGCCGCGTCCAGCGGCGCGTCGGTTGTTCGATGGCAGTGCGCTGGTGCTGGCCTTTGTTGCCTGCGCCATCAGCCTGCATTGGAGTTACGGCTCGGCAGATCAAGCCTACGGCGCGTTGTGGCCGCAGATGTTCGCCACCACGGTGGGATACGGGGTGTTCCTGTTGGTGCTGGGTGCTGCGTATTGGCTGCGTCGTCGCTGGTTGCTGGCGCGCTGATCAGGGCCAGTCGTTCCACGCCACGCCCAGCTCCGGGTGCTTGGTTTTCACCACGCAGAAACGCTGCCCGGTGGGTGCTTCCATCACCCACCAGCGCTTGACGAAGGCGATCTTCTTCGCGCCCAGCGCTTCCAGCCTGGCGGCTTCCGCATCGACGTCATCGGCCTCGATGTCGAGGTGTACGCGTGAGGGGTGATCGACCTTCTGCACTTCGATGTGCAGATCGCCCGGCGTGTCACCCAGCATCTGGTAATCGGCGGTCTCGTCGCCGGCATCGCGGTCGGCGATGCAGCAGCCCAAGGCCTGCGCCCAGAAATCCGCCGCGGCGTCGAGATCGCCGGTATTGCAGTCGATGATGAAGCC
>JAYRLJ010000525.1:0-1583 GCA_041905305.1 Hylemonella sp.
GGGCAATGCGCTCCTTGAACTTGCTGTCCGGCGGTTCGGCCGGCTGCTCGACGCAGGCGCCGCTCGGGGCGAATTTCCAGCCGTGGTAGGGGCAGCGAATCCCCTCGGTATCGACGCGCCCGTTGGCCAGAGAGGCCAGGCGGTGCGAGCACGGTTCATCCACCAGGCCGTAACGCGCCGCGTCGCCCGGCGACTTCTTGCGCAGTTGAAACAGCACCAGGTCTTCGCCCAGAATGCGCACGCGCTTGATCGGGTTGGCGTCGCTGAGTTCGGTGGCGGTGGCCACCGGTTGCCAGTAGCGGCGCAGCAGTTCGCCTGCCGGTGTGCCCCGGCCGACACGCGTCAATGATTCGTTCTCTTCCTTGCTCAACATGATGAATGACTCCTCGCTAGAAACACATCGATGGACTTCTCTGTATACCTTTGGCCACTCATGGTGCCAACAAGGCTTTGTGGCGCGTCGTGGCGTCCCGGATGAAGCGGGACAGTTGCTCCTGCGACAGGAATTGCGCCACGCTGCCCATCTTGGCAATGGCCTCCGAGAATTCCGCGCTACTCACCACTTTTTGCAAATCGCCTTCGATCTTGCGAACCAGCGCGGGCGGCATCTTGGCCGGGCCCATCACGCCCATCCAATTGGTCTGGTTGTAGGAGGGGTACCCTTGCTCGGCCATGGTCGGCACATCAGGAAGTTGCGGCACGCGCTCGCGCGAGCTGACCGCCAGCGCCCTCAGTTGGCCGCTTTTGAGCATGGGCTGAGCCGTTGAAATCGCCAGCCAGGAAGCTTGAACTTCGCCAGAGGCGACGGCCAGAAGCGCCGGCGCACCGCCTTTGTAGGGAACCTCGTTCAACTTCACGCCGGTGATCCGCATCATGTTTTCCATCATCATGTGATGCGACTCGCCTCTGCCGCTGGATGCGTAATCCAAACCCTTCGAACTGGCCTTTGCAGCCGCCAGGAATTCGGTCACATTTTTGTAGGGGAGTTTGGCGTTGATGGCCAGCACGTTGGGAATGCTGACCGTGCTGGCGATCGGCGTTAAATCCTTGAGCGGGTCGTAAGGCATCTTGTCGCGCAGGAACGGCAGCACGGTGATGGGACCATCGGTGCCAAGCAGCAGGGTGTAGCCGTCGGGCTGCGCGTGCGCCACCACCTCCGCGCCAATGGCGCCTGCGGCGCCTGGCAAGTTGTCGACCACCACCGGTTGCCCCCAGAGGGTCGTCAGCCCTTTGGCGATGGCGCGGGCGGTCAAATCAGCGGCGCCGCCCGGCGGGAACGTCACGACGAGCTTGGCGGTTCGGCTGGGGAAGTTATCGGAGCTTTGCGCCGCAGCAGGACCCGCTGAAAAGATTCCAGAGCACACTATCGGCAACAACAACGCGAGCTTGAGGCCGTAGCGACGACCACCCTGAACATGCGAACAATTCTTCCTACTCATATCACTTCCCCCGCGTAGTTGATGCACAAAAGCCTCTGGGAAACCTCTTTTCGCGAAGGTCGGGCAGCACATCTGGCGGCACGCTGTCGCAAAAACCGATTTTTCCTCAGATCTCTAATAATATCAGCGACGGAATTTGGGCAA
>JAYRLJ010000121.1:0-8273 GCA_041905305.1 Hylemonella sp.
AGCCGGTTCCGCGGTGGCTGCTGGATAAGGCCTTCCGTGCTGTTCATCTTGGTCTCGCTCATTGTTCTTGTCTCCCGGCCATGATCGGCTACGCGTGAGGGGTTTTCGTCGCGAGCCACCGCGGAACCGGCTTAGCCGGGCCGCTGGTGGCGTCCCCCCTCCGGGGGGAAGACGGCCGAAGGCCGGCTCAGGGGGGCTTCTTTACTTCGAAGTCGGCATTACAAACTCGGCGCCTTTCCCGATACTTTCAGGCCAGCGCTGCATCACCGACTTCTGCTTGGTGTAGAAGCGCACGCCTTCCTCACCGTAGGCATGCATGTCGCCGAACAGCGACTTCTTCCAGCCGCCGAAGCCGTGCCACGCCATGGGCACCGGAATCGGCACGTTGATGCCGACCATGCCGACCTGAATGCGGCGTGCGAACTCGCGCGCCGCGTGGCCGTCGCGCGTGTAGCAGGAGACACCATTGCCGAACTCGTGGTCGTTGATCAGCTTGACCGCGGTGGCGAAGTCCGGCACGCGCACGCACGACAGCACGGGGCCGAAGATCTCTTCCCGGTAGATCTTCATCTGCGGCGTCACGTGGTCGAACAGCGTGCCGCCGAGCCAGAAGCCGTGCGCGCAGCCGGCGCCAGCGGCCGAGCCCTTGAAGCTGCGGCCGTCCACCAGCAGCTGGGCGCCTTCACTCACGCCCGACTCGATATAGCCGGTGATGCGCTGGTGCGCAATGCCCGTGACGATGGGGCCCATCTCGGCGTCCAGCTCCACCCCGTTCTTGACCTTGAGCGCTTTGGTGCGCTCGATCAGCTTGGGCATGATCTTGTCGGCCACGTCACCCACCAGCACGCCGACCGAGATGGCCATGCAGCGCTCGCCGGCCGAGCCGTAGGCGGCGCCGATCAGGCCGTCCACCGCCTGGTCCAGGTCGGCGTCGGGCATCACCACCATGTGGTTCTTGGCGCCGCCCAGGGCCTGCACGCGCTTGCCGTGGTGCGCGCCGGTTTCGTAGATGTAGTTGGCAATCGGCGTCGAACCGACGAAGCTCACCGCCTTCACGTCCGGATGCACCAGCAGTGCGTCCACGGCTTCCTTGTCGCCCTGCACCACGTTGAACACGCCGTCGGGCAGGCCGGCTTTCTTCAGCAGCTCGGCCATGAAGAGCGAGGGGCTGGGGTCGATCGGGCTGGGCTTGAGCACGAAAGTGTTGCCGCAGGCAATCGCCACCGGGAACATCCACATCGGCACCATGACCGGGAAGTTGAACGGCGTGATGCCGGCCACCACGCCCAGCGGCTGGCGCATGGTCCAGTTGTCCATGCCGGTGGAGACCTGCTCGGTGAAGTCGCCCTTGAGCAGTTGCGGAATGCCGGTGGCGAATTCGACGATCTCGATGCCGCGCGTCACCTCGCCCTGTGCGTCGGTGAACACCTTGCCGTGCTCGGCGGTGATCATGCGTGCCAGGTCGTCACGGTGGTGGTTCAGCAGCTCGAGGAACTTGAACATCACGCGCGCGCGGCGCAGCGGCGAGGTGTCAGCCCAGGCGGGAAACGCGGCCTGTGCTGCGGCGACCGCCTTCTGCACTTCGGCTGCGCTGGCCAGCGAGGTGCGGCCCGTTACGGCGCCGGTGGCCGGGTTGAAAACGTCCTGGTGGCGGCCGGAAGTGCCGGCGACCACTTGGCCGGCGATGTAATGGTCAATATTTGCAATGCTCATGGTGTGTCATCCTCGGAAGGGCCATAGTGTCATGGAAAGGCCAGCGCTTTACCAATGATTTCGTCAAAACGGTGATATAAATTTCACAAATATGACCAGCCTGACCGATCCCCAGCTTCTGCGCGCCTTTGTGGCGGTGGCGCGTGAGGGCAAGGTCTCGCGCGCGGCCGAGCGCCTGCACCTGAGCCAGCCGGCGGTCAGCCTGCAACTCAAGGCCTTGGCCGAAGCCACGGGTCTGACGCTCTTCACGCGCACGCCCCATGGGCTGGCGCTGACCGCCGATGGCGCCGCGCTGTTGCCACAGGCCGAGCGTGCGTTGGCCGGACTGAACGATTTCAGCCAGGCGGCGCTGCGCCTGCACAGCACGGTGCGTGGGCGGCTGCGCATCGGCACCATCCTCGACCCGGAATTTATCCGCCTGGGCGCCTTCCTCAAGGAACTGGTGGAGACGGCACCGCAGATCGAGACCGAGCTGCGCCAGGGCATGAGCGGCGAGGTACTGGAGCGCATGGCACGCGGCGAACTGGATGTCGGTTTCTACCTCGGCCTGCCGGGCGATGCAGCGCCCAAAGTGGCTGCAGTCGGTATCCCCTCGGCGCCGGACGCGCCTTTGTTTGAAGTCAAGGTGTTGTCGCAGTTCACCTACCGGGTGCTGGCGCCAGCCGGCTGGGGCGAGCAGGTGCAGGGGCGCGACTGGAAGGCGTTGGCCGCGCTGCCGTGGATTGCCACGCCGCCGGTATCGGCCCACCACCGCCTGATGGCCAGCGTCTATGCGCCGTTGGGTTTGCAGCCGCGTCAGGTGGCGCTGGTGGACCAGGAGGCCTCGATGTTGGACCTGGTGCGCTCGGGCGTCGGCCTCTCGCTGGTGCGCGACACCATCGCCATGACCGAGGCGCAGGCGCGCGGACTGGTGATTGCCGACAAGGTCAGCCTGGATTGCCGGTTGTGCTTCGTCTGCCTGAAGGCGCGCCGCGACGAGCCGGTGGTGGCCAGCGCCTGGACGGCGCTGGCGCAGGTATGGCGCTAGAACCCGGCTACCGGCCGAGGTAGCCCATCCACTGCCAATAAGTGGCGCCCAGCAGCAGCACCAGCGCATAGCCAATCACCGTCAGCACCAGGCCGGTGCGCACGAAGTCCTTCACGGTGAAGGTGTCGGTGCCGAAGGCCACCATGTTTTGCGGCGCGTTCACCGGCAGGATGAAGCCGAAGCTGACGACGAACTGCAGCAGCATGGTCATGCCCACCAGGTTCATCGGCGCCGCATTCGGGCTGCCCGCGATCTGCTGCAGCACGCTGATCATGATCGGAATCATGGCCGAGGCCAGCGCCGTGGCACTGGCAAAGCCCAGGTGCACCACGATCAGGAACAGTGACAGCAACGCGAGAATCATGAAGGCCGAGGCGCCTGCGAGGCCCAGGTTGGCCACGATCACATTGGCCAGCCAGGCGGCGGCCTTGGTCTGCAGCAGTGCCGTGCCCAGGCTGATGCCGGTGCCGAACAGCACGATGGTGCCCCACGGAATCTTCGACTGCGCCTGCTTCCAGCCCATGACGCCGATGCCGGGGGTGAACAGCAGCGCGAGGGCGGCGATGGTGGTGGACGAGGTGTCGAAGGGGTGCAGCACCTTTTCGGTGGCCCAGAAGCCCAGCAGCGTGAGGGTGATGAGCAGCAGCTTCTTTTCAGCGCCGCTCATCGGGCCGAGCTCGTGCAACGCCTGGCGGATGGCCTCTTTGCCGCCGGCGATCTCGTCGGTCTCGGGTGGCATCATCTTGATCATCACGAAGTAGAGCGCGATCGACATCAGGATGGACCAAGGGGCTGCCGCCACCAGCCAGTCGCCCCAGGTGATGGTCTCCTTGAAGGTCTTCTCAATGAAGCCGATGGCCACCATGTTCTGCGCCGCGGCGGTCTTCACGCCCACGTTCCAGATGGACGCCGCCTGCGCGGTGGCAATCATCAGCAGGCCGGCAAAGCGCGAACGCTGGTCCACGCCGAAGGCCAGGATGATGCCCATGATGATGGGCACCAGGCAGGCCACGCGCGCCGTGGTGGAGGGCACGAGGAAGGACAGCACGATACCGACCAGGATGGCGCCGATCAGCACGCGGTTGGTGCGCGCACCCACCTTGGACAGGATGAAAAGCGCAATGCGTTTGTCCAGCCCGGTGATGGTCATGGCGGCCGACAGGAAGCAGGCCGCGGCCACCAGGGCCAGTGCGGTGTTGGCGAAGCCGCCCAGCGCCAAGGTGAGGGCCGGCCCGGTGCCGAGCACGGCCTCCGGTTTGGTCGCATTGGGCGCCATGCCGAGCAGGAAGGCCATCAGGGCGGTGATCAGCACGGCGCTGATGGCGTAGTCCACTGCCTCGGTGGCCCACAGGATGACGGAGAACAGCAGCAGCGCCAGCATGATCTGCCCGGCCACCGGCAGCGCCTCCGGCCGCGGCAGCAGCATGACGGCGATCAGCGCGATGAGGGCGGCGATCAGCCCGAGTGGGTTGACGGCCTCATGGCTGGCCGGTTTGGCCGTGCCGGCCGCGACAGGACTGGATGACATGGCGTGCTCCCTGACGTTGTGGTGCAGGGCATGCTACGCCGGCCGGCACGGCCAGCCTTGATGTGCATCAAATTTGTGTGTCGCGGCCCGTCAGCGCCCCGGCCACTGGGGTGCGCGCTTCTCCTTGAAGGCCGCCTGGCCTTCCTTTGCGTCCTCGGTCAGCGTGAAGAGGGCGATCTGGCTCTCGGTGAAGGCCATCGACTCCTCGAAGCCCATGGCCTCGATGCGCTTCATCGTGTAGAGGCCGCGGCGGATGGCGGCCGGCGACTTGTCGAGCAATCGCTCCAGCAGCCATTGCAGCTTGCCGTCCAGGTCGTCGTCGACGTAGTTCACCAGACCGTATTCCAGCGCCTCGGCGGAGGTAATGGGCTCACCAGTCAGGCACATCTCGGCCAGCTTGCGGCGCGGGATCAGGTGCTGCATCACGCTCAGCACCTGGGCCGGGAACACGCCCACCTTGACCTCCGGCAGGCCGAACACGGCGTGGTGTGCCGCCACCGCCAGGTCGCACATGCTCAAGAGGCCCATACCGCCGGCCATGCAGGCACCGTTGACGCGCGCGATCAGTGGCACGTTGCTGGCCTTGGCCGCGCGCAGCACACGCGCCACATGACCCTGCGGCTCCGAGTAATCGGTGGTGAAGGCTTGGCTGGCCTGCAGGTCGGCGCCAGCGCAGAAGGCCTTCTCGCCTGCGCCGGTGATGACGATGGCGCGCACCTCGCGCTGCTCTTGCGCGGCCGTGATGGCCTGTGCCATGGCGGCCAGCACCGCGTGGCTGACGGCGTTGCGGCGCGCTTCGCGCTGAATCGTCAGCCACAGCACCGGGCCGCGCTGTTCGATCAGCAATTCGTTGGAAGAGGTGTCGCTCATGAGGTCTCCGGAAAGTGTGGGCAGACAGGCTGCGTGCCCCGCGCCCATCAAGCCCCATATTGTGGCGGCGAAACGCCAGCCTGCCGCCCCGGGGCTGGCCTGTAGCCGCCGGCACAGTCTTTGCACGCTACCATCGGGACCAATGCCCACGGAGCCCTCCACCGCATGCAGAACACCCCACCCCGCGTGAGCCGGCAGACCCTGCCGCAGGGTGAGTGCGCGCAGCTGGCGGGCCTGTGGACGGCAGCCGAGCTGGCGCAGCCTGCGGTGTGGGCGGCGCTGCAGCGCGAGCTGCCGGCAGTCCGCGCGGCGCAGCTCGGCTGGGATCTGCGCCAGATCGAGCGGTTGGATCACACCGGCGCGCAACTGCTGTGGAACAGCTGGGGCCGTCAATGGCCCACGCAGTTGCAGGCCTTGCCGGCGCAGCGCACCATGCTGGAGCGGGTGGCGCGCTACACCGTGGCGCCGCCGGCGCCCGTGCGTCCTACGTTGCGCGACGCCTATCTGAGTCTGGGCGAGTTGATGTTGCGCCTGCTGGGCCATGCCATCGGCGCCTTGCGTTTGATCGGCCAACTGCTGCTCGATCTCGGGCACCTGCTGCGCCACCCGCGCCAGGCGCCGTGGCGTGACTTCTCCGGCCATCTGTACCACATCGGCGCCACGGCGCTGCCGATCACGGCGCTGGTGGGCTTCCTGATCGGCGTCGTGCTGGCCTACCTGATCGCACAGCAGCTGCGCCTGTTCGGCGCCGACCCCTTCATCGTCAACATCCTCGGCATCTCGCTCATCCGCGAACTCGGGCCGGTGCTGGCGGCCATCCTGATCGCCGGCCGTTCCGGCTCCACCATCACCGCGCAGATCGGCGTCATGCGCGTGACGGAAGAGCTCGACGCCATGCGCGTGCTCGGCATTGCACGCGGTTTCCGCCTCGTGCTGCCGCGCGTGCTGGCCATGGCCATCGCCATGCCACTGTTGACGGTGTGGACCACCTTGGCTGCCATGTTCGGAGGCATGCTGGCCTCCGACCTGGTGATGGGGATCACGCCTTCGTATTTCGTCTCGGCCCTGCCGGGCGCGGTCAAGGCGTCCAACCTCACGCTGGCGGTGGCCAAGTCGGTGGTGTTCGGCATCGCCATCGCGCTGATCGGCTGCCACTACGGCCTGCGCGTCAAGCCCAACACCGAGAGCCTGGGACAAGGTACCACCGCCTCGGTGGTCACGTCGATCACGGTGGTGATCCTGGTCGATGCGCTGTTTGCCGTCGTGTTCAAGGATGTGGGCATATGAGCGCGCCGCGTGTTGACGTCCCGATGGTGCAGATCGACAAGCTGTGTTCGGCCTTCCGCACGGCCGGGCGCGAGTTTGTGGTGCACCGCGATCTGGACCTGCGCATCCAGCCCGGCGAGCTGCTGTCCATCGTCGGCGGCTCGGGCAGTGGCAAGACGGTGCTGCTGCGCCAGATGCTGGGGCTGGAGACGCCGCGCAGCGGCCGGGTGACGGTGATGGGCCAGCCGGCGGCGGCCTTGAGTGCGCCGGGTGCGGCCAGTCGCGTCGGCATGCTGTTCCAGCATGGCGCGCTGTTCTCGGCCTTCAGCGTGCTGGAGAACATCGCCTTCCCGCTGCGCGAGCTCGGCACGCTGCCCGACGACCTGGTGCGCGACGTGGCGCTGGTCAAGCTGCAGATGGTCGGGCTCGATCCCTCGCAGGCGCACAAGATGCCGGCGGACCTGTCGGGTGGCATGATCAAGCGCGTGGCGCTGGCCCGTGCGCTGGTGATGGATCCGCCCCTGCTACTGCTCGATGAACCGACCGCCGGGTTGGACCCCGACAGTGCCGACGCGCTGTGTTTGCTGTTGCGCTCACTGCATCGCGAACTGGGCCTGACCGTGGTGATGGTCACGCACGACCTCGACACGTTGTTCGAGCTCAGTACCCGCGTGGCGGTGCTGGCCGAGCAGCGCGTCATCGTCAGCGGCGCGCCGCGCGAGGTGATGGCCTTTGACCACCCGTTCATCCACCATTTCTTTCATGGCGACCGCGGCCAGCGCGCCGTGGCCCTGTTGCCAGAGCCGCCGCCGACCGTGTAGAAAGGCCGTACCGAAGGACCCCTATGGAAAACAAAGCCCATGCCATTGCCGCCGGCGTGTTCGTGCTGCTGATGTCGGCGCTGCTGGTGGCGCTGGCGGTCTGGCTCACGCGCGAGGCCGGTGACCAACGCTACTACGACGTCTCCACCGACGACCCGGTGACCGGCCTGCAGGAGCAGGCTTCGGTGCGCTTTCGGGGTGTCAAGGTCGGCAAGGTGGAGCGCATCGCCTTTGACCCGCAGATGCCGGGCAATGTGCTGGTGCGCATCGCCGTGGACGCCGAAACGCCGGTGACGCGCTCCACCTACGCCATGCTGGGCTTCCAGGGCGTGACCGGTATTGCCTTCGTGCAGTTGGACGACCGCGGGGAGTCGAAGGAGCGCCTGGCCACCAGCGCCGAGCAGCCGGCGCGCATCCCGATGCAGCTCGGGCTGGTGGGGCAGCTGTCGGAGCAGAGTGGGCGCATTCTGGCCCAGCTGGAGGAGACCAGCCGACGCCTCAACCAGCTGCTGGCAACCGAGAACCAGCAGAGCCTGGTGCAGAGCGTGCGTGCTTTCGGCCAGGCGGCGGCGAGCCTGCCACCGGTGATGCAGCAGGCGGGCGCGGCGCTGCATTCCCTGCGCGGTGCGGCCGACGCGGTGCAGCAGACCTCGGCCGACTACGGCCGGGTGGCGCAGCGCATGCAGCAAAGCGGCGGCACGCTGGACCAATTGGCCGACGGTGTGGGTGCCCTGGCCGGTGGCGGCCAGACCCTGCAGACCGACACGCTGCCGCGCCTGAACCGCATGGTGGACGAGACCAGCCGCGCGGCGCGCCAGGTCGGCCGGGTGGCCAACACCCTGCAGGACAACCCGCAGGCGCTGTTGTTCGGCGCGGGAGCGCCTTTGCCCGGCCCCGGGGAGGCGGGTTTTGTTGCGCCGGCCGCGGCGCAGGGAGTCAAGCCGTGATGAATGCTATGAATTCAGGCGCCGTATCCGGCCGTTTGGTAAGGGTTGCAGCCATGATTGGCCTCGGCCTGGGGCTGGTGGCCTGTGCCGTACCGACGCAG
>JAYRLJ010000122.1:0-8259 GCA_041905305.1 Hylemonella sp.
ATTTCAATCCACCGCACAAGTTGATAGTCAGTCTGATCGGCCTGCCTGGCTCAGGAAAGTCCACTGTCGGGCGGCAGCTCGCCCGTCGCCTGCACTGCCCTTTTGTCGACTCTGACCACGTGCTGGAGGAGCGTCTGGGCTGCAGCATCCGGGCGTATTTCGAGCGTGAAGGTGAGGAACGCTTTCGGGACATGGAGCAGGCCGTGCTTGATGAGCTGACCCAGCGTCCGGACAGTGTGGTGTCCACGGGCGGCGGCGCCGTATTGCGACCGGCGAACCGTGTAAACCTGAAATCACGCACCCAGGTGGTCTACTTGAAATCGTCGCCGGATGAGTTGTTTCGCCGTTTGCGGCACGACACCAACCGGCCCTTGCTGCAGGTGGCCGACCCCTTGGGGCGTCTGCGAGAACTCTACGCCGTGCGCGATCCGCTGTACCGGGAGACGGCCCACTTCGTGATCGAGACCGGCCGTCCGTCAGTCGGCACCTTGGTCAACATGATCGTGATGCAGCTGGAACTGGCCGGGCTGCTGCCCGGCGCCTGAAGGCGCTGCCCCCACATGGCCGCACCGGGTGACCTAAACTCGGGGGTATGCAGCCGTCTTCCGATCTCTCGTCTCATCCGATTTCCCAGGTTCAGATTCATCTCGGGGAGCGCAGCTACCCCATCGTGATCGGCAGCCAGCTACTCGCTCGGCGGGATACCTTTGCCGGTTTGCCGCGCGCGGCCCAGGCGTTGATCGTCAGCAACACCACGGTGGCGCCGCTGTATGCCGACGCCTTGAAGGTTGCCCTGCAGGCCCATTACCCGATGGTTCACATCGTTGAACTGCCTGATGGCGAAGCCTACAAGACCTGGGAGACGCTGAACCTCATCTTTGATGCTTTGCTGGCGCATGGCTGTGATCGCAAGACCGTCCTGTTCGCTCTGGGCGGCGGTGTGGTCGGCGACATGACTGGATTTGCCGCGGCCAGCTACATGCGCGGCGTGCCGTTTGTGCAAGTGCCGACGACGCTGTTGGCCCAGGTCGATTCGTCCGTTGGTGGCAAGACGGCGATCAACCATCCGCTGGGCAAGAACATGATCGGGGCCTTCTACCAGCCGTTGCGTGTGGTGTGCGATCTGGATGTGCTCAAGACCTTGCCCGCGCGCGAGCTCAGTGCGGGACTGGCCGAAGTCATCAAGTACGGCCCCATTGCCGATATGGCGTTCCTGGACTGGTTGGAAACGAATATCGACGCCTTGATGACGCGTGATGCGGCGGCCCTGAGCCGAGCGATCCAGCGCAGTTGCGAGATCAAGGCCGAGGTCGTGGGGCAGGACGAGCGGGAATCCGGCTTGCGGGCCATTCTCAATTTCGGCCACACCTTCGGCCATGCCATCGAAGCTGGTCTGGGTTACGGCGCCTGGCTGCATGGCGAGGCGGTCGGCTGTGGCATGGTCATGGCGGCCGTCCTGTCACATCGACTGGGCTTGCTGGATGCTGACTTTGTCGCCCGGTTGAAGCAACTGATCGGTCGGGCCGGTTTGCCGGTGGCCGGCCCCAAGCTGTCAACGCAGGACAATGCGGGGCGCTATCTTGAGCTCATGCGGGTGGACAAGAAGGCGGAGGCTGGCGAGATCCGTTTTGTTGTCATTGACGGTCCGGGCCGTGCGGCCGTGCGCGGTGCACCGGACGCACTGGTGCGGGAAGTGATCGACGTCTGCTGCGTTTGATGCGCTCCGTTTTTGATAGCTGCTCACGCTCGCAGAAAAAGGCTGAAGTGCCAAATTGAATCGTAATATGACGCTCGCCGCCTTTGCCTGTGATCCTGCTGCGACGCGCGGGCGGCGCCATGAAGAGGTGGCTGCACCGACACGGACCGAATACCAGCGTGACCGCGACCGCATCGTCCACTCCACGGCCTTTCGCCGGCTGGTATACAAGACGCAGGTCTTCCTCAACCATGAGGGTGACCTGTTCCGCACGCGCCTGACACACTCGCTGGAGGTGGCGCAGCTGGGCCGTTCCATCGCGCGTGCCCTCGGCTTGAACGAGGATCTGGTGGAAGCGATCGCGTTGGCGCACGACCTCGGGCACACGCCGTTCGGCCATGCGGGTCAGGACGCGCTGAACGACTGCATGGCGGGGCATGGTGGTTTCGAGCACAACCTGCAGAGCCTGCGCGTGGTGGATCGGCTGGAGGAGCGCTACCCGGCGTTCGACGGCCTGAACCTGACGTTCGAGACGCGCGAAGGCATACTCAAGCACTGCTCACGGGCCAACGCCGAACAGCTGGAGACGATCGAGCCCCAGGGTGTTGGCAGACGCTTCCTGGAGCGGACCCAGCCCAGCCTGGAAGCCCAGCTGTGCAATCTGGCCGATGAGATTGCCTACAACGCCCATGACATCGACGACGGTGTGCGCTCCGGCCTGATCAGCCTGGAGCAACTGGTGGCCGTGCCACTGTTCGAAGACCATCGGCGCCAGACGCTGCAGGAGCATCCGCACCTCGCCGACGCAGCGCAAGGCCGGCGCCTGCTTTATGAGGTGATACGGCGCATGCTCAGTGCCCAGGTCTATGACGTCATCGATGCCACCGGGCAGGCACTGCGGGAGGCTGCTCCTGCCAGCGCGGCGGATGTACGTCGCCTGCCGCCGCTGCTGCGCTTCAGTGCCGACATGCGTGAGCGTTCGCAGGCGCTTAAGAAGTTCCTGTTCCAGAATCTCTACCGGCACCCCCAGGTGGTGCACACCACCGGGCAGGCCCGGCAGGCCATCCACGACCTGTTCGAGGCCTACAGCGCAGCCCCGCACGAGATGCAGGCGGGTTATGCCGCGAAAGCGCAAGCCAGCCGGGGCAGTGAGGATGAGGACGCGGTGCGACTGCGCGTGGTGGCCGATTACATCGCAGGCATGACCGACCGCTTTGCCTGGCGGGAGCACGAGCGCCTCACCGGTCGGAGGCTGTTGGCATGACTGCGGTGACGCTGCGTTCCAGTCGGGCTGTGGATCCGGCCTTGGTGGTGATTCTGGCCGGCGTCAGTGCTGCGTTGCACGTGGGCAAGCTGTCGCCAGCCTTGCCGGTGCTGCGCGACGCGCTGGGGGTCACGCTGCTGCAGGCTGGCTTCTTACTGTCCCTGGTGCAGCTGGCCGGCATGACCCTTGGGCTGGCGGTGGGGCTGGCCGCGGATGGATTGGGGCTCAAGCGCAGCATGCTGGCGGGCCTGCTGGTTCTGGCAGTGGCTTCCCTGCTGGGCGGCTGGGCCCGGGACCCGCAAACCTTGCTGCTGCTGCGTGCGGTCGAAGGCTTCGGCTTTTTGCTGGTATCCATGCCGGCCCCCAGCCTGATCCGCCATCTCGTGTCGGCGCGGCGCATGAGTGCCATGCTGGGGTGGTGGGGCGCCTATATGCCCCTCGGGACGGCCAGCGCCTTGTTGTGCGGGCCACTGGTCATCGCCTGGGCTGGCTGGCAGGTCTGGTGGTGGGGCTTGGCGGTGCAGACGCTGATCATGGCGCTGTGGCTCTGGCGGGTGGTCCCGTCAGACCAGGTGCGTGCCGCCGGCCATGTCACCGCCGCGCGTCATGACCCCGTTTCAACGTCTGCGTCGTCGTGGCTGCATCGGCTGCGACAGACCCTGTGCAGACGAGGGCCCTGGTTGGTGGCCCTGAGTTTTGCCATGTACTCCAGCCAGTGGCTTGCCGTCATTGGCTTCTTGCCAACCATCTACGCCCAGGCCGGCTTGGCCGCCGGCGCAACCGCGGTGCTGACGGCGCTGGTAGCAGCGGTCAACATGGTGGGCAACATTGCATCAGGCCGTCTGCTGACGCGTGGCGTGCGACCACAGACCTTGCTGTATGTGGGGTTTGGGGTCATGGGCTTGGGTACCCTGGCCGCGTTCATGACCTGGCCCTTGCTGCCCGGTGGCATCGGTGCCCCGCCTGCGCTGCGTTTTGTCGCCGTGTTGCTGTTTTCCATGCTGGGCGGCATGATTCCGGGCACCTTGTTTTCCATGGCGGTGCATCTGGCGCCGAGCGAGCGCACGGTGTCCACCACCGTGGGCTGGATGCAGCAGTTGTCGTCGCTCGGGCAGTTTGCCGGTCCGCCGCTGGTGGCCTGGGTGGCTGCCGGTGTCGGCGGTTGGCAGTGGACCTGGGTGGTGACGGGGTTGTGTTCCCTGGTCGGTATCGCGCTGGCGACCCGGCTCGGGCGGGAGGCGTATCGATGACGGCGATGGATGAATCCAACTTGGTGGCCACGGTGGTGCAGGATATGCAACGCTGGCTGGAGCGTGCGGTCATCGGCTTTAACCTGTGCCCGTTTGCCAAGAGTGTGCATGTGAAGGGGCAGGTGCACTACGTGGTGAGTCTGGCCACCAATGCGGCGGCTCTGCGCGAAGAGTTGGCGCGCGAATTGTTGGCGCTGCACGCGGCGGATCCGCAAGTGCGTGACACCACGTTGCTCATGGCGCCTTGCAGCCTGCAGGAGTTTCTGGATTTCAACGACTTCCTGGACGAAGCCGATGCGGTGCTGGCCGAACTGGGTCTTGAAGGGGAGCTGCAGATCGCCAGCTTTCATCCGCAGTTCCAGTTCGCCGGCACGCGGGTAGACGACATCAGCAACTACACCAACCGCGCGCCCTACCCGACGCTGCATCTGCTGCGTGAAGCCAGCATCGACCGTGCAGTGGAGGCCTTCCCTGAGGCGGAGATGATCTACGAGAAGAACATGCAGACGCTGGAGCAGCTCGGTGCGGAGGGCTGGGCTTCGTTGCAGCTGGAGGCCAGTCTGCCATCGCTGCACGCGCCTAAGAAGCGGGATGCGACGTCATGAACGCACCCACCAAACGCAAGCCCGCTTCGGTAGGTGTTCCGGTTGCCGACGTGGCGGCTGAACTGCGGCCTGGCCAGTCGATTGAGCTGCTCAAGGAACTGCACATCCTGACGCGCGATGGCAAGCTCAACCAGGACACGCGCCGCAAGCTCAAGCAGGTCTACCACCTCTACCAGTTCATCGAAAAACTGCTGCTGGAACTCGAAGCCGAAGGGGCCGGTCGCGGCATCACGCTGGCCGATCATGGCGCGGGCAAGTCCTACCTGGGTTTCATCATCTACGACCTGTATTTCAAGCAGCGCGCGCTGGGGCACATTTTCGGCATTGAGACCCGACCAGAATTGGTTCAGAGGTCGCGTGAGTTGGCGGCCCGCCTGGGGTTTGCGCGCATGTCCTTTCTGAACCTGACCGTCGCTGAGTCGGCGCAGTCGACGGAGCTGCCAGCGCAGATCGATATCGTCACCGCGCTGCACGCCTGTGACACGGCCACCGACGATGCCATTGCCTTCGGCCTGCAGAAGCGGGCGCGCTACATGGTGCTGGTGCCCTGCTGTCAGGCAGAGGTGGCGCGGGTGCTGAATTCCGGCAAGGCGCTGTCCTTGTCTCGCACGCCGCTGGCGGAGCTCTGGCGGCATCCGCTGCATACGCGCGAACTGGGCAGCCAGATCACCAACGTGCTGCGCTGTCTTTACCTGGAAGCCTGCGGCTACCAGGTGACGGTGACGGAACTGGTGGGCTGGGAGCACAGTCTGAAGAACGAGCTCATCATTGCCCGCTACACCGGGCAACGCAAGAAAGCGGCGGCGCAACGACTGCAGGCCATTCTGGAAGAGTTCGGACTCGCTTCCCTGCTGCAGACGCGCTTTCGGCTGCCGGAGCGTCAACCGGCATCCGAGGCCGACGTTGGAGGATAGGCGACCGGTATCGCTGGTCGAACATGTTGTCTGAAGGTTCATCAGGAAAATCAAATATGAAACAGCTGTATGCCGTTGCCCTCGTCCTGCTTCTGTCGGCCTGCGCCAGTAGTAGCCCCGATGTGATCCAGCGCGCCGAGGCGCAGCGCATGTCCGTGGTCGAAGATGGTGTCGTGCTGTCGGTGCGCGCCGTGACGGTGGAAGGCAGCCAGTCCGGCGGTGGTGCGGTCACTGGCGGTGTGGTTGGTGGTTTGGCCGGCTACGGGGCGGGAGGCAATCAGCGCGACAGCCAGATCATCGGTGTCATCGGCGCGGTGGCCGGTGCTGTGGCCGGTAATGCGATCGAGCGCATGAGCACGCGCGAAGACGCTTATGAAATTCTGGTGCAGCTCAAGAACGGTGACCGACGCGCGGTGGTGCAGGCCAAGGGCACCGAGGTCTTCACGGCCGGGGATGCGGTGGTGCTGGTCACGTCCGGCGGCAAGGTTCGGGTGGCCAAGGCGCCTTCCCGGTGATGAATTAAATTGGGGTCGGATTCCAATATGATGCTGCTCATCCCGTTCGAGCAGCATCATGGCACGCCTTCCTCGACTGACCGTTCCAGGCTATCCGCATCACGTCATCCAGCGCGGTAACAACCGCCAGCCGATCTTCAGTTCGGCGGCTGACCGTGACTTCTTCCTCGACCTGCTGGACGAAAACGCCCGCAAGTTTGGCGTCGCCATTCACGCCTATGTCCTGATGGACAACCATTTTCATCTGCTGGCGACGCCGCAGACCGACACGGCCTTGCCGCAAATGATGCAGGCGGTCGGGCGGCGTTACGTGCGCTATTTCAATGACCTGCAGCAGCGCACCGGCACGCTGTGGGAGGGGCGTTACAAATCGACTCTGGTTCAGGCTGAGCGCTATCTGCTGGCCTGCATGGTCTACATCGATCTCAATCCCGTACGCGCAGGCATGGTGACGCAAGCACGCGACTACCCCTGGTCCAGCCATGCGCATTACATTGGCCTGCGCAGTGACCGTCTGGTCACGCCGCATCCGCTGTACTGGACCTTGGGCAACACGCCCTTTGCACGTGAAGCTGCATACGGCGACTTGGTTCAAGCCGGTGTTAGTGCCCACCAACAGGAAGCGTTGACGCAATCCACCCTGCATGGCTGGGCTTTGGGTGAGCCTGCCTTTGTCGGGGCGCTGCAGAAAACCACGGCACGTCGGCTCAGCAAGAAGTCGGCAGGGCGCCCTGCAGCGCCCAGGCCCGAGACCACCCCGTAGCCTTGACGCAGCGAGCACTGACGGGGCATTTTGATTTTATTGATATGTCCCCAATTATTTCTTGATCTATTGAATCGGGAAATAATTGGAATCTGACCCTATTTATTCTGCTTGGCATTGTTGTTGCAGTGCACTATGCTTGCAACCCCTGTGAAATATTGAGGAGTGCGCCATGACCACGGCTGCCGAGATCCAGCATCTGCAACAAAACGGTTTGTATTCCGGTGCCAACGAGCATGACGCTTGTGGCGTCGGCTTTGTCGCCCATATCAAGGGTGTCAAGTCGCATGACATCGTCCAAGGCGCACTCAAGATCCTGGAGAACCTCGACCACCGGGGTGCTGTGGGTGCCGACAAGCTGATGGGCGACGGCGCGGGCATCCTGATCCAGCTTCCTGACACGCTGTACCGTGAGGAAATGGCCAAGCAGGGCGTAGAACTGCCGCCCCTAGGTGAATACGGCGTTGGCATGATCTTCCTGCCGAAGGAGCACGCCTCGCGTCTGGCCTGCGAGCAGGAGATGGAGCGCGCCATCAAGGCCGAAGGCCAGGTGTTGCTTGGCTGGCGCGACGTGCCGGTCAACCGCGACATGCCCATGTCGCCTACCGTGCGTGAAAAGGAGCCGGTGCTGCGCCAGGTCTTCATCGGCCGTGGCAGCGACGTGATCGTGCAGGACGCGCTGGAGCGCAAGCTGTACGTGATCCGCAAGACGGCCAGCGCTGCCATCCAGGCCCTGCAGCTCAAGCACAGCAAGGAATACTACGTGCCGAGCATGTCCAGCCGCACGGTGGTCTACAAAGGCCTGCTGCTGGCTGATCAGGTTGGTACTTACTATCTCGACTTGCAAGACCAGCGCTGTGTCTCGGCCCTGGGTCTGGTGCACCAGCGCTTCTCGACCAACACCTTCCCCGAGTGGCCCCTCGCCCACCCGTACCGCTATGTGGCCCACAACGGCGAGATCAACACCGTCAAGGGCAACTACAACTGGATGAAGGCGCGTGAGGGCGTGATGTCCTCGCCGGTGTTGGGCGAAGACCTGCAGAAGCTGTACCCAATCAGCTTCGCCGGCCAGTCCGATACCGCCACCTTTGATAACTGCCTGGAACTGCTGACCATGGCTGGCTACCCGATCAGCCAGGCCGTGATGATGATGATCCCCGAGCCGTGGGAGCAGCACACCACCATGGACGAGCGCCGTCGCGCGTTCTACGAGTACCACGCCGCCATGCTGGAGCCGTGGGACGGCCCGGCA
>JAYRLJ010000123.1:0-8199 GCA_041905305.1 Hylemonella sp.
CGCCCGGCCACGTCAGCCGCCTGAGCCTTCACTTCCTGCACGCAAATACAATCCGGTCTGGTGGCGTCGAGCCAGGCTTCAAGCCCCTTGCTGGTGGCAGAACGGATGCCATTGAGGTTGAGGCTGGTTAATTTGAACAAGGAATTTCCCATGTCGGAAAGTGTGGCGTCTACAGCGGGGCAGGACCAGCTGGCCCAGGGTTTCGTGCAGTTCGCCGTCGATTGCGGCGTGCTGCGCTTTGGTGAATTCAAGACCAAGGCCGGGCGCATGAGCCCGTATTTCTTCAATGCCGGGCTCTTCGATGACGGCGCCAAGCTCGGTCGTCTCGCCGAATTCTATGCCCAGCGCATCCTGGCGTCCGGCATCGAGTTCGACATGATCTTCGGTCCGGCCTACAAGGGCATTCCGCTGGGTGCTGCGCTGGCGGTGGAACTGGCGCGCCGTGGCCGCAACGTGCCCTTTGCCTACAACCGCAAGGAAGCCAAGGACCACGGCGAGGGCGGCACGCTGGTGGGTGCGCCGCTCAAGGGCCGGGTGCTGATCGTCGACGACGTGATGTCGGCCGGCACCGCGGCGCGCGAGTCGATCGCGCTGATCGAAGCTGCTGGCGCCAAGCCGCATGCGGTGGTGATCGCGCTCGATCGGCAGGAGATGGCCACCGAGAACGGCCAGGACGTGCCCTACAGCGCTGTGCAGTACGTGCGCCAGCGCCTGGGCCTGCAGGTGGCCGCGATTGCCAAGCTGGCCGACCTGTTGCAGTATCTGCAGCAGCACAGCGGCGCGGGGCTCGCAGCCGACCACCAGCGTGTGCTGGCCTACCGGCAACGCTACGGGGTCAACGAAGGCTGAAGATGGGCAGGGCGACGGTGATGGCGCCGATCAGCGCGCTGCTGGTCAGTGCCCTGATGGATGTCCGGGCGCAAGCCCCGGAGATCTACACCTGCGTCGACCGCAATGGACGCCAGCGCACCGCTGACCGCCCGATCCCTGAATGCGCCGACCGCGAGCAGCAGTTGCGCAACCCCAGCGGCACCGTGCGTGCCACCATCGCGCCGGTGCAAAGTGCCGAGGAGCGTGCGCGGCAGGAAGAACGCCAGCGCGCAGCCGCCGAGCAGCAGGCGCGCCAGCGCGAGGAGCGCCGCCGTGAGCGTGCCTTGCTGCTGCGCTACCCCAACGCGGCGGCGCACGACAAGGAGCGGTCCGAAGCGCTGGCCCAACTGGCGGCGGCGCGTCAAGCCGGCGCGACGCGCTTGGCTGAACTGGTGCGCCAAGGGGAGCGCCTGCAGGTTGAGATGGAGTTCTACCAGAAGGATCCTGCACGGGCACCGCTGGCCTTGCGCCGGCAGATCGAGGAAAACAGGCGCAATCAATCGGCGCAGCAGCGCTTTCTCGCGGAACAGGATGCCGAGCGTGACCGCGTCAATGCCCGTTTCGATGCCGAGCGGGAAAGGCTCACCCCGTTGTGGGTTATGCAGCGCAGCGAGCCTGCAGGCCGTGCACAATAGTTTCAATCCGCGTGGCAGTGGGGCCGCGCTACAGTCAACCGACTATTCGTAACCCCGCCCGCGCCAGTCGGGCAACGAGGAGATGGCATGCGCTTGCTGTGGGGATGCCTGGGCATCTTGCTGCTGGCGGCTTGTGGACGGCCTGCGGAGCCAGACTACACGCCGGTGCTTGGGGCTGAGCCGGCGCAGGGGATGCGCGAGCTGCGCGTCGGTATCCATCCCCTGCACAATCCCCAGCGCCTGATGGAGGTCTACGGCCCCATCGTCGATCGCCTCAACGCCGCCATCCCCGAAGCAGACATCCGGCTGGAAGCGTCCCGCAACTACGAGGAGTATGAGCGCAAGTTGTATGCCGGCTACTTCGACTTCGCCATGCCGAATCCCTACCAGACAGTGATGTCGCTCAAGCTCGGTTACCGCGTGATTGCCAAGATGGCCGATGACGATGACTTCCGTGGGTTGATCCTGGTGCGTCGCGACGGGCCGGTGAAAACCGTGGCTGACCTCAAGGGCCAGACGGTGGCCTACCCAGCGCCGACCGCCCTGGCCGCCACACTGTTGCCACAGTCTTTCCTGCAGCGGCAGGGACTGGATGTCAACCGTGACATCCAAAACCTGTACGTCGGTTCGCAGGAATCGTCCATTCTCAGTGTGCAGCGCGGCCACGTGGCCGCAGCTGCCACCTGGCCACTGCCGTGGCGCGCGTTCAGCCAGGAGCATCCGGACCTGGCGGCGCAGCTGGAGGTGCGTTGGCAGACCGAGTCCCTGAGGAACAACGCCTGGGTGGTCCGCAAGGACGTGCCGGAGCCACTGGTGCGGCGTTTCACGGCCGAACTGCTGGCGCTCAAGGACAGCGAAGAGGGGCGGCTGATGCTGCAGCGTTTGCCGGTGTCCGCATTCGAGGCGGCGGATGATGGCGCCTACGAGCCGGTGCGGCGTTTCCTGGCTGACTTTGACCGGCGCGTGCGGCCGGTGGAGCACTGAGGCGCCCATGCGATCGTTCGATCTTCTGCGCCGCGCCAAGCGCCTCTGGGCCGGGTCCATCCGGCGCCAGCTCACCTGGTCGTTTGCACTGGTGTCACTGCTGGCCGTGCTGGCTTCGGGGCTGTTTGTCTACCAGCACCAGCGCAGCTTCCTTTACAAGCAAGGCGTTGCCCAGGCGCGCAACCTGGCCCAGTCGCTGGCGGTGAGCAGCTCGTCCTGGCTCGTGGCCAACGACCTTGCGGGGCTGCAGGAGGTGACGCAGGGTTTTGCGGACACCGACAACCTCAAGTTTGCGGCCATCGTCTCCCGCCGGGGCGAGGTGCTGGCATCCACCCAGACCGGGCAGGTGGGGCGCTATTTCACCGACGAGGTGAGCCTGCGCATGCTGCGCGCTCCGCCGCAGCCGCTGGAGCTGGTGTCCCAGGATGATCTGATCGACGTGGCGGTGCCGATTCGCAGTGGGCAACGGCATGTCGGTTGGGCCCGTATCGAGATGAGTCAGGCGACGGCCAACGAGAACCTGCGGCATCTGACCTTCGTGGGGCTGGTCTTTGCCGTCGTGGCCGCAGTGGTGGCCGCGGTCGTGGCGGAACTGCTGGCCTGGCGCCTGTCGCGCCCGCTGGGGGCGCTGGTGCGCGTCGTGGGTGATGTGGTGGAGGGCGGCAGCAGCCTGCGTGCGCCGGTCGCCAGCAGCGACGAGATCGGTCGCCTGGCACGCGACTTCAACCGCATGCTTGACGTGCTGGAGGCCCAGCAGGCGCATCTGGCGCAGCGCAACACCGAGCTGGCCATGTACAACCAGGTGCTGCAGCGCATCGGGCAGGGTGAGCCCCTGTCGGGGGTGCTGGAGCAACTGGCGCGGCAGATCGAGAACCTCACGGCCGGTACGTGGTGCGTCGTGTCGATGCTGGGGCGCGAGGGACGTCGGCTGCAGGTGATGGCGGCGCCTTCGGTTCCGCAGGCCCTGCGTGAGGCGCTGGATGAGCTGCAGGTCGGCGTCGGTCGGCCTTCGGCCGCGGTGGCCGCCAAGCTGGGCGTGCGGGTGGTGACCCTGAGCATCGAAGAAGACGCTGGCAGCGAGCCGCTGCGCGCCCTGGCGCATGAGCATGGCGTGCGCTCCAGCTGGTCGCAGCCCGTGCGCGACAGTGCACACCGGGTGCTGGGCGTGCTGACGCTGCTGCGCCGCACGCCCGGGGCGCCCCTGGAGGGGGAGGTTCAGTTGATCGAGCGCTGCGCGCAGCTCGCCGGCCTGGCCATGGAGCGGCACTGGCAGGAGGAAGGGCAGCGCATTGCGGCGACGGCCTTTGAGTCGCAGCAGGGCATGTACATCATGGATGCCGAGCGGCATATCCTACGTGTCAACCGTGCCTTTACCGAGATCACCGGGTTTGCCGCCGACGAGGTGCTGGGCCAGCCGTCTGCCATCCTGCGTTCCGGCGACGAAGATCCAGCCACCTTCGAGGCCATGTGGGACAGCGTGGCACAGACCGGCACCTGGCAGGGAGAGATCAGCAACCGGCGCAAGGACGGCACCCGCTACCCCAAGTGGCTGAGCCTGACGGCGGTGCGCGACCGTGCCGGGGCGATCAGCCACTACGTGGCCGGCTTTTTCGACGTCACGCAGCGCAAGTTGGCTGAGGCCGAGATCGAGCGGCTGGCGTTCTACGACCCGCTGACCAGCTTGCCCAACCGCCGCTTGCTGCTCGACCGTCTGCAGCTGACGCTGGCGTCCTGCCAGCGCACACGGCAGCATGGTGCGCTGCTCTTTCTCGACCTGGACAATTTCAAGGCGCTGAACGACACGCTTGGCCATGACAAGGGCGACGAACTGCTGCGCCAGGTGGGCCGGCGCCTGTCCGAGCATGTGCGCACCAGTGACACGGTGGCGCGGCTGGGAGGCGACGAGTTTGTCGTCATGCTCGACGACCTGAACACGGCCCTGCCGGACGCCGCACGCGAGGTGGAGGCCATCGGCGACAAGCTGCTGGACATGCTTCGCCAGCCTTACGACCTGGGTGGCACGCCTTACCACAGCAGCGCCAGCATCGGGGTCGCTCTGTTCGGCAGCGAGGGTGTGACGCTGGAGGAACTGCTCAAGCGCGCCGACCTGGCGCTTTACCAGGCCAAATCGGTCGGCCGCAACACGCTGCGCTTCTTCGATCCGGAAATGCAGGCGGCGGTCACGGCGCGCATGGCGCTGGAGTCGGACCTGCGCGCGGGCCTGCAGCAGGGGCAGTTCTGGCTGGCCTACCAGGCCCAAATCGATGGTGTGGGCCGGATGACTGGTGCCGAGGTGCTGCTGCGCTGGCAGCACCCGCAGCGTGGCCTGGTGTCGCCAGCCCAGTTCATCCCGTTGGCCGAAGAAACCGGGCTGATCCTGCCGCTGGGGCACTGGGTGCTGGCGCAGGCCTGCCAGCAGCTGGCCCTGTGGGCGACGGAGCCCGCGACGGCGCACCTGACGCTGTCGGTCAACGTCAGTGCGCGTCAGTTGCGCCAGGCCGATTTCGTGCGCGAGGTGCTGCAGTTGCTGCACGCCTCGGGAGCACCGGCCGGTCGGCTCAAGCTGGAACTGACCGAGAGCCTGCTGCTGGAAAACGTGGAGGACTGCATCGCGAAGATGAGCGAGCTCAAGGCTCACGGCGTCGGTTTCTCGCTCGATGATTTCGGCACCGGCTACTCCTCGCTGAGCTACCTCAAGCGGCTGCCGCTGGACCAGCTCAAGATCGACAGCAGCTTTGTGCGCGACGCGTTGGTCGATCCGAACGATGCTGCCATCATCCAGGCCATCGTGGCGCTGGGGCGCAGCCTGGGGCTGGCGGTGATCGCTGAGGGCGTGGAGACGGCGGCGCAGCGTGACTTCCTGGCACGCCAGGGATGCCACGCCTGCCAGGGCTATTACTTCGGCCGCCCCGGGCCGGTCGAGGCCCTGATGCCGCTGCTGGCCGCGCCGACCTGAAGGCCGGCGCTCAGCCCTGCAGCTTGGCGCGCAGCAGGTCGTTCACCTGCTGCGGGTTGGCCTTGCCCTTGCTGGCCTTCATGACCTGGCCGACCAGCGCATTGAAGGCCTTGTCCTTGCCGGCCTTGAACTGCGCCACGTTGTCGGCGTTGGCGGCGATCACCTCGTCGATGATTTTCTCCAGCGCGCCGCTGTCGTTCATCTGCTTGAGGCCCTTGGCCTCGATGATCGTGTCCACGTTCTGGCCGTCGCCGGTCCACAGGGCATCGAAGACCTGTCGGGCGGCGTTGTTGGAGATGGTGCCGTCGCTGATGCGTCCGATCAGGGCTGCGAGTTGCTCTGCGCTCACCGGTACCTGTTCGATGCCGATCTCGTCGGCATTCAGCCGGCGCGAGACCTCGCCCATGATCCAGTTGCTGGCGAGTTTGGGTTGCTTGCTTGCTTGTGCAACCGCTTCGAAATAGTCGGCCAGTTGCCTGCTTGATGCAAGCGTGCGTGCGTCGTACTCAGGCAGGCCGTATACATGAATGTTGTAGGCGGTCTCTATGTCCGCACGCAACTGTTGCTTATAGGCTTCCGTAGCCATAAAGCGCTCGATACGCGATCCGGGTAACTCCGGCATTTCGCGCTTGATCTGCTCAATCCACTCGGGTGAAATCACCAGCGGTGGCAGATCCGGGTCGGGGAAGTAGCGGTAATCGGCCGCATCTTCCTTGGTGCGCATGGCGCGGGTCTCTCCGGTGTCGGGATCGAACAGCACCGTGGCCTGCTGGATGGCGTGGCCGTCCTCGATCTGCTCGATCTGCCAGCGCACTTCAAAGTCGATGGCCTGTTGCATGAACTTGAAGCTGTTCAGGTTCTTGATCTCGCGCCGCGTGCCCAGCGGCTGGCCCGGCTTGCGTACCGAAACGTTGGCGTCGCAACGGAAGCTGCCTTCCTGCATGTTGCCGTCGCAGATGCCGATCCAGGTCACGATCTTGTGCAGTTCCTTGGCGTAGGCCACGGCCTCTTCACTGGAGCGGATGTCGGGCTCGGTCACGATCTCCAGCAGTGGCGTGCCGGCGCGATTCAGGTCGATGCCCGACTGGCCAATGAAGTCCTCGTGCAGCGACTTGCCGGCGTCTTCTTCCAGGTGCGCGCGCACCAGGCGAACGGTCTTCTTTTCGTCACCGAGGTAGAAGCTCACCTCGCCGCCTTGCACCACCGGGATCTCGAACTGGCTGATCTGGTAGCCCTTGGGCAGGTCGGGGTAGAAGTAGTTCTTGCGCGCAAAGATGCTCTTCGGCGCTATGTGCGAGCCGATGGCCAGGCCGAAGCGGATGGCGCGTTCGACCGCACCCTTGTTCATCACGGGCAGCGTGCCCGGCAGGGCCAGGTCCACGGCGCAGGCCTGGGTGTTGGGCTCGGCACCGAAGGCGGTGGCGGCGCGGCTGAAGATCTTGCTCTGGGTGGAAAGCTGGGCATGCGTCTCGAAGCCGATCACGACTTCGTAGCCCTGGACGAGTTTGTTGCTCATGTCAGATGTCCTCCGTGCATCAGGACAGCCCGTTGGGCTGGCGGAGGTGGAAATCGGTGGCCTGCTGGTAGCGATGCGCCATGTTCAGCAGGCGCGCTTCCTGCAGGTAGTTGCCGATCAGCTGCAGGCCGACGGGCATGTTGCCGGCACCGAAGCCCACCGGCAGGCTCATGCCGGGCAGGCCGGCCAGCGAGCCCGGCAGGGTGTAGATGTCGGCCAGGTAGTTGGCCACCGGGTCGTCGGCCTTCTCGCCGATCTTCCACGCTACCGTGGGCGCCACCGGGCCGGCGATGACGTCGCACTGCGCGAAGGCCTGCTGGAAGTCGTCGGCAATCATGCGGCGCAGTTTCTGCGCCTGCAGGTAGTAGGCGTCGTAGTAGCCGTGGCTCAGCACGTAGGTGCCGATCATGATGCGGCGCTTGACCTCGTCGCCGAAGCCTTGCGCGCGCGTCTTCTTGTACATGTCGAGCAGGTCGGTGTAGTCCTTGGCGCGGTGGCCGAACTTCACGCCGTCGAAGCGCGAGAGGTTGGAGCTGGCCTCGGCCGGCGCGATGATGTAGTAGACCGGAATGGCCAGCTCGGTGCGCGGCAGCGAGATTTCGACCAGCTTGGCGCCCAGCTTCTCGTATTCCTTCAGGGCGGCGTCGATGGCGGCACGGACGTCGGACGCCAGGCCGGCGCCGAAGAACTCCTTCGGCAGGCCAATGCGCAGGCCTTCGAGCGAATCATTCAGCTTGCGCGTGAAATCCTCGGCCGGTACATCCAGCGAGGTCGAGTCGCGGTCCAGGTCGGGGCCGCACATCGCCGACAGCAGCAGGGCGCAGTCTTCGGCGCTGCGCGCCATCGGACCGGCCTGGTCCAGGCTGGAGGCGTAGGCAATCATGCCGTAGCGCGAGGCACGGCCGTAGGTAGGCTTGATGCCGGTGATGCCGCAGAACGCGGCCGGCTGGCGGATCGAACCACCGGTGTCGGTGCCGCTGGCAGCCGGGGCCAGACGCGCGGCCACGGCGGCGGCGCTGCCGCCGGAGGAGCCGCCCGGAATGCGGCTGGTGTCCCAGGGGTTGCGCACCGGCGCCGGGGCGCTGTGGCCCAGTGCCGGCACCGCCACGTTCTCGTTGGCCGAGCCCATGGCGAACTCGTCGCAGCTGAGCTTGCCGAGCGTCACGGCGCCCTGTTCAGCCAGTCGCGTGACCACTGTGGCGTCAAACGGCGAGCGGTAGCCGGCCAGCATCTTCGAG
>JAYRLJ010000526.1:0-1564 GCA_041905305.1 Hylemonella sp.
GGGCGTCGTCTTCAGCCAGCAGTAAGTTCATGAACGAACCTTAACAAGCTGAACGCCCCACAGCCAGGGGACTTGCCCGCAAAGCGGGCGCGACTGGGTTCATACTCCCGGCGCCGTCGTATGACGGCTTTTTGTGCACGAGGAAAGCACCATGGGCCTGATGAGCTTCATCAAGAAACAGTTCATTGACATCCTGCAGTGGACCGAGGAGGGCGACGGCACGCTCGCCTGGCGCTACCCGATGCAGGACATGGAAATCCAGTACGGCGGCCAGCTGGTGGTGCGCGAGTCGCAGATGGCCGTGTTCGTCAACGAGGGCCAGGTGGCCGATGTGTTCGGCCCCGGCACGCACAAGCTCAGCACCCAGACCCTGCCGGTGCTGACCTACCTGAAGAACTGGGACAAGCTGTTCGAGTCCCCCTTCAAGAGCGATGTCTACTTCTTCAGCACGCGCCAGCAGATCGACCAGCGCTGGGGCACCGCGCAGCCGATCACGATCCGCGACAAGGACTTCGGCGCCGTGCGCCTGCGCGCCTTCGGCAACTTCGCCTACCGCATCGCCGACCCGAAGAAGTTCCACACCGAGATCAGCGGCACGCGCGAGAAGTACACCGTGCAGGACCTGGACGGGCAGCTGCGCGGCCTGATGCTGCAGCACATTGCCGACGGCATCGCGCAAAGCGGCATCCCCTTCCTGGACCTGGCCGCCAACCAGATCGAGTTCGCCAAGGCCATGCAGGGCGCCACCGCGCCCTTCTTCGAGGCCCTGGGCCTGAAGCTGGAATCGATCACCGTGCAGTCGGTCTCGCTGCCCGAGGAACTGCAGAAGATCCTCGACCAGAAGATCGGCATGGGCATGATCGGCCAGAACATGGGCCAGTTCATGCAGTACCAGACGGCGCAGGCCATCCCCAAGATGGCCGAGGGCGTGGCTCAGGGCGGCGGCGGCGGCGGCGTGATGGGCGATGCCATGGGCCTGGGCGCCGGCGTGGCCATGGGCCAGGTGCTGGCGCAGCAGATGTCTGCCGGCCTGGCGGGCACCAACCCGGCGGTGGTGGCCGCGCAGGCGCAGGCCGCTGCCGCAGCCGCACCGAAGAGCGAGGACGTGATCGCGCTGATCGAGAAGCTCGGCGACCTCAAGGCCAAGGGCATCCTCAGCGACGAGGAGTTCGCCGCCAAGAAGGCCGAGCTGCTCAGCAAGCTTTGAGTCCTGGCTGATCACCCGGGGGCCACGCGGCCCCCGGCTTTGTTTCCGTTTCGGTTTTCTCCAGCATGCCCTTCAGTCAGAGCGGCCAGCTCAGCGCCATCGTCCGGTTCGCCGAACAACTGCAACCCAGCTCCGTGCTCGATGTCGGCACCGGCATGGGCCAGTACGGCCTTCTGTTGCGCAACAACCTCGAGAACGTCAACCTCTTCGATGTGGAGAAGGGCGTGCAGCGCCCGCGCAGCGAGTGGAAGGTGCGCATCGACGGCATCGAGGGCTTCCCGGCCTACCGCACGCCGGTGCACGACCACGCCTACCAGCACATCTGGTGGGAGCACGCGCAGAACCGCCTGCCTTTGA
>JAYRLJ010000124.1:0-8180 GCA_041905305.1 Hylemonella sp.
CGCTCGCAGTGCGCCTTGAACTCGTCCTTGGCCTGCGCCGGGCCGGTCACCAGGATCTCGTGCACGCCCTTGAGCGACTCGGCCACCGCGTGGTAGTAGTTGTCGTCCGAGCTGTTGTGGCCGCCGGCCGGGCTGTGGTGGCCCTGGGCGCCCGGGCCGCGGCCCGAACCCTGGTGCGAGCCGGTGTGGCCGCCGGTGGCCTTGTGGGTGCTGCGCGACTTGATGCGCTGGGACTCGACGTGCTCGCGGTCGAACATGATGACGTGGGCTTCCGAACGGTCGAGCCAGACGATGGCGTGGTAGGTAGACATGGGGTTCCTCCGGTGTGATTTGTTGGGTGGGGACGGTCAGGCCTTGCGGCCGTGGCTGTGTTCGAACTTGTCCTGGCAGTCGATGCAGCGCGGTGTTTCGGGCGCGGCGTGCAGGCGCGCGGCCGGGATGTCGACACCGCAGTCGGTGCACACGCCGTAGACGCCGTCTTCGATGCGCTTGAGTGCCGCGTCGATGGCGTCCAGTTCGGCGCTCTCGCGCGCATCGAGCGTGAACTCCAGCTCGCGCTCGGTCGCCATCTGGGCGCGCGAATCCTCGGTGCGCTCGCCGAAGTGTTCGGCCGAGGCTTCGACACGGCCGATGGTGCCGCCGCGCAGGCTGGCGATCTGGGCCAGCAGGCTGGCGCGTTGCTCCTGCAGTTGCTTCTTGAAGGGGGCGGTCAGTTGGGTGCTCATGCGGTTCTCCGTTGCAATGAATCAACTATGCGCCTGCCGGTCGACGGCGTCTTTGACACAAGTCAAGACAGTGGGGCGACACGGCGCGACGGCGCGGGCGGGAAATGCCTGCAGAATGGCGCCATAACCACAAGCAGGAGACAACGGCATGGACTACAGCCGCTACCAGACCTTGAACATCACGCGCCGCGGCGACGGCGGCGCCGTGCTCGACATTCAGATGAAGGCGCTCAACGGCAAGCTGCCCACGGCCGATCACCATGGCCACCGCGAGCTGACCGAGATCTGGCGCGACGTCAGCGCCGACGACTCGGTGCGCTGTGCCGTGCTGCGTGGGGAAGGGCAGGGTTTCTCCGGCGGCGGCGACCTGGCACTGGTGCAGGACATGGCGCGCGACTTTGCGGTGCGCAGCCGTGTCTGGAAGGAGGCGCGCGACCTGGTCTACAACGTCATCAACTGCGACAAGCCGATTGTGAGTGCCATGCACGGCCCGGCGGTCGGTGCCGGCCTGGTGGCCGGTCTGCTGGCCGACATCTCGATCGCCAGCAAGAGCGCGAAGATCGTCGACGGCCACACCCGGCTCGGCGTGGCGGCCGGCGACCACGCGGCCATTGTCTGGCCGCTGCTGTGCGGCATGGCCAAGGCCAAGTACTACCTGATGCTGTGCGAGCCGGTCAGCGGCGAGGAGGCCGAGCGCATCGGCCTGGTCTCGCTGGCGGTGGACGAAGCCGAGCTGCTGCCCAAGGCTTATGCCGTGGCCGACCAGCTGGCCGCCGGCAGCCAGAGCGCGATCCGCTGGACCAAGTACGCGCTCAACAACTGGCTGCGCCAGGCCGGTCCGTCCTTCGACACCTCGCTGGCCCTCGAATTCATGGGCTTTGGCGGACCGGACGTGCACGAGGGCGTGGCCTCGCTGCGCGAGCGGCGCTCGGCAAAGTTTTGAAGCACCCCCAGGCTACGCACCTGAGGTGCTTCGCCTCCCCCCCTCAAGGGGGCAACGCCAGTGGCCCGGCAGAGCCGGTTCCACGGCGTTCCTGGTTTGACTGCCCATGCGCTGTTCGGCGGGCTGTCATAATCCGCTCCATGCAGACCTTGCGCCGCGCCCACATCCTTGCCCGCTTCGTGCTGGTGTGGTTCGCGCTCGCGCTCGGCGTGGCGATCGCGTCGCCGATCGTCAAGCCGCAGGCCATGGAGCTGGTCTGCTCGGCCGGGGGCGCGGTCAAGCTGGTCACCAGCAATGACGATGCCCCGGCACCGTCCGGCCACACGCTGGACTGCCCGCTGTGCATGGTCAGCAGCGCGCCGCCGCCGGCGCTGCAGCCGCAGGTCGAGCCGCAGCAGGCCCTGGCGCATGCCCTGCGCCCCATTCCTGCGGCCCACATTGTCGGTCGCACCGCCGCGCCGCTGCCGGCGCGCGGACCGCCTGCCTTTTTCTGAGCTATCAAAATCGTAGCGCCTGACGCCCGTAACACGGGCTTGGTGACTGATTCCATTTGGTATTTTCAGGAGTAGGCATGGCTTACCCTTTTCGGGCATGGGTCCGTGTGCTGGTTGCCGCCGGGCTGCTGGCGCTGATGCTGGTGGTCGCCGGCTGCCAGCGCACCGATGAAGATCGGTCGGCGTTCCGCGGGATGGACCTCACCGGTGCCAGCTATGGCCGCGATTTCCGTCTGACCGACCCCGACGGGCGCGAGCGCACGCTGGCTGATTTCAAGGGCCGGGTGGTGCTGCTGTATTTCGGCTTCACCCAGTGCCCCGACGTCTGCCCGACGGCGCTGACGCGCGCGGCCGAGGCCAAGCGGCTGCTGGGAAGCGAGGGCGAGCGCCTGCAGGTGATCTTCGTCACCATCGACCCCGAGCGCGATCAGCCATCGGTGCTGAAGGCCTACACCGCGGCCTTCGATCCGACCTTCCTGGGCCTGTACGGCGACGCCGAGCGCACCCGCCAGACGGCCGAGCACTTCAAGGTCTATTACAAGAAGGTGCCCACCGGCGGCTCCTACACCATGGACCACTCGACTCTGTCGTACGCCTTCGATCCGCAGGGCCGGCTGCGCCTGGCCTTGCGTCACGAGCAGAACGCACCTGACTACGCTCACGACCTGGGCCTGCTGCTGCAAGGGCGATGAGCCGGGCAGCCCTTATTCACTCTCTTCACTGCAACCAGGAGTTCATCATGCAATTCATCCAACGTCTGTTTCTGGCCCTGATCCTTGCCGCCGGCAGCTTTGCCCTGCCGGCTTGGGCAGGTGACACCGATCCGTTGTTCATCAACCTCACCAACGACGAGCCGCACCGCGCCAACATGGCCATGACCTTCGGGCTGCACCAGCATGAGAACGGCCACCCGCTGACCATCTTCCTCAACGACAAGGCGGTGCTGATCGGCGCCAAGGCGCAGGCTGGCAAGTTCGGTGCCCAGCAGAAAATGCTGCAGGAGCTGATGCAAAAAGGCGCCGTGGTGCTGGTGTGCCCGATGTGCATGCAGCATTACGGCGTGGCCGAGTCCGATCTGCTGCCGGGCCTGCAGGTCAGCAACCGCAAGCTCTCCGGCGAAGCGCTGTTCCGTGACAACACAAAGTCGATGACCTGGTAAGCCGTCATTCCGTCTCCCTTGTTTCCACCCCACTGAAAGGAATTCCCATGAAACGCATTGCCCTCACCCTCGCCGCGCTCGCCCTCGGCGCCGCCGCCCACGCCCAGGTCTCCGTCAAGGAGCCCTGGGTGCGCGCCACCGTGCCGCAGCAGAAGGCCACCGGCGCCTTCATGCAGATCGTCTCGGCCAAGGACGCCAAGCTGGTCGAGGCCAAATCGCCCGTGGCCGGCGTGGTGGAAATCCACGAGATGGTCATGGTCGACCAGGTCATGAAGATGCGTGCCATTCCCGGTCTGGACCTGCCGGCCGGCAAGGCGGTGGAACTCAAGCCCGGCGGCTACCACGTCATGCTGATGGACCTCAAGGGCCAGGTGAAGGACGGCGACCAGGTGCCGCTGACCCTCGTGGTCGAAGGCAAGGACGGCAAGCGCCAGACGCTGGAGCTCAAGGTGCCGGCCCGCCCGCTCAACGCCGCGGCGCAGAAGGACATGAGCCAGGGCGGTGGCCATGGCGGCATGAAGCACTGAGCGTGTGATCTGTTGCGTGCAGTCGCAGGCCGTGTGCGGTGGCTGCATCTTCGCCAACTCTTTCCCGGGCGGCGTCCCGGGCATCAACCGTGTTGTTTGGTATAGGAGTCCGCACCATGGACAACTTGAAACGTTTTCTGATGCTGGCCGTTGCAGCCTGTGCGCTCGCATGGGCCAGTGGCCCGGTGCTGGCCCAGGAGGCTGACCAGCAAGCCATCCGCAAGACCATGATGGCCATGTTCGACAAGCCGGGCGACCCGCTGAAGGTGGACCCGGTGGTGGTCAGCGGCCATGATGCGGTGGCCGGCTGGGTTCAGGGCGGCCGGGGCGGCCGTGCCGTGCTGCGCAAGACGCAGGGGCAGTGGTCCATCACGGTGTGCGGCGGCGACGGTCTGCGCGACGCGACCGTTCTGGAGCACACCGGCATGAGTCGGGCCTCCGCGACCGCGCTGGCCAAGGCTCTGGAACGTGCCGAGTCACGGCTCGACCCGCAGACCCGCAAGCGCTTTTCCTTGTTCGAAGGCTTGGTCAACGTCAGTGGCGGTCATGGTGCCCACCCGGCCCATGGCGCTGCGAAGCACTGAAGCGTTCGTGCCGAGAGCCCCCTGGTGCTGAACCCGAGCCCATGAACCGCTGGCGTGCTTCCCGCTGGAGCCTGTGGCTGGCCCTGCTGCTGTCACTGCTGGGTGCGCTCGCGCCCGCGGTGTCGCGAGCCCTGGCCACCCCCGGCCGCACGGCGCAGGCCATCGAGGTCTGCACCAGCGAGGGGCCGCGCTGGCTGAGCGCAATCTCAGCTGAGGTCGCCGTCGCGGCGGCCGATCCCGATTTCTTGCGAACGGCATCCCCTGACGGGCAGGATGTCGCATCCTCTCTTGATCATTGCCCGTTTTGCCTGCTCGTCGCTGAACGGCTGGGGCCGCCGCCCGCGGCTTCTATGCACTTCTTCAATGCGGAATCTGGTTTGGCCCCACCGGACGCGCAGGTATTTTTCTTTGCTTCCCGGTCCTCCTCCCTCGTCCTGCCGCGCGGTCCGCCGTCGCAGGCCTGATCTCACGCCATCACCGGATTTCGTCGGCCTCGGTCTGAGGCGGACGGATGGTTTGCATCGTTTTCTCAAGGAGGGTGGGATGAACCCACTGGAAAATTCGTCGATGCGCGCACGAGCGCATCTGAACACCGCCGCTGCGGCCCAGCAGGCAAAGGGGTTTGACATGGCACCCACGCAACGCCCCTCGCGATCGGTGAGCCGGCTGGCTGTCTTCTTCGTCCTGCATCTGGTGGTGCTGTCACTGGCCTGGGCCGTCGCCACGCTGGTCAGCCACAGCCATACGGACCTCTCTGCCGGCGGCAGCCATCTGCGGCTGATTCCGCTGACCGGCGCCCGCTGAACCCGGCACGGCGCGTTCGCGAAGCGCGCCGTGCCACACGTCACACCACGTATTTGGAGCATCACTTGAACAAGAACCAACTCGCAGCGGCTTGCACCCTGGCAATGGCGTGGGCCGGTTCCTCGCTCGCCCAGACCGCCAGCGAGGCCGACAAGGCCGAAACCCCCACCAAGACCCTGGGTGTCGTGACCATCACCAGCGGTCAGCCCACCTCGTTGCCGACGCAGATCCCGACCACGTTCGAAGGCGTGACCCGCGAGCAGATCGAGGCCACCGTCAACGCATTCGACAGCGAGGACGCATTGAAGTACTTCCCGAGCCTGCTGGTGCGCAAGCGCTACGTCGGCGACTACAACCATGCCATGCTGTCCAGTCGCGCTTCAGGTACAGCCCAGAGCCCGCGCTCCATGGTCTACGCCGACGGCATCCCCCTGTCCAACCTGCTCGGCAGCGGCGTGAGCACACTGAGCTACGCGCCGCGCTGGAACATGGTCACCCCGGAGGAGATCGAGCGCGTTGACGTGATGTACGGCCCCTTTTCGGCCGCCTATCCGGGCAACTCGGTGGGGGCCGTGGTCGACTATGTGACGCGCATGCCGAGCCAGTTCGAGGCCAACGTCCGGCTCGTGCACCAGATCCAGCCCTTCAAGCTCTACGGTACCGACGAGACCTACGGTGCATCGCAAGGCAGTTTCTCGCTCGGCAACCGCAACGGCGACTGGTCTTGGTACATCAATGTCAATCGCACCGACAGCAACGGTCAGCCATTGACCTTCCCGGCTGCCCAGACCCCCGGTGGCGCGGGCGGCACGGTGGTCAGCGGCGCAGTGCCGGACCGGAACACCTCGAACGCCGCCTGGTACATCCTGGGCGCAGCCACCCAGTACCACAGCCTGCAGGACCACGCGAAGCTCAAGCTGGCCTATGACGTCAACCCGACGCTGCGCGCAACCTATCAGCTCGGCTTCTGGCAGAACGACGCCAAGGGCCGCCCCCAGTCCTATCTGCGCGACGCCGCCGGCAAGGCGGTCTACAGCGGCGTTGTCAACATCAACGGGCAGAACTACAACTTGGGCAACAACAGCTTCGCCTTGACGAACGAACAGTTGCTGCACGTGATGCATGGCCTCTCCCTCAAGAGCAACACGCGTGGGACCTGGGACTGGGAGCTCGCGGCCAGCCTCTACGACTACAACAAGGACGAGAAGCGCACCAATATCGGAACCAGCAGTGCGACCAGCACGGCCGTGCCGAACGCCTATGCGGGCGGGCAGGGTGCCATCTATGATGGCCGGGGTTCGGGCTGGAACACGTTGGCATTGAAGGGCACCTGGCGGCCCGGTGGACTGACGGGTGCCCACATCGTCGACATGGGCGTGCAGCAGGACAGTGGCCAGCTCAGCTACACCGGCTACAGCGCGGCCGACTGGATTGCCGGCGCACCCGGCAGCCAGATCAGCAGCATCGGCGGCAAGTCCACGCTGCAGAGTCTCTGGGGCCAAGATGCCTGGTCCTTCGCCCCGCGCTGGAAGACGGTGCTGGGCTTGCGGGCCGAACAGTGGTCGGTCGCCGATGGTCGCACCTATTTCTCGACCACCGGCAGCGCCACGAACTATGCCCGCCGCGACGAGTTCTACCTCTCGCCCAAGGCGGCGCTGCTGCACCAGTGGCAACCGGACACGGTGTTCAAGGTGTCGCTGGGCCGTGCCGTGCGCATGCCGACGCTGAGCGAGCTCTATGGGGCTACGTCGTGCACCGGGGGAAGCTGCACGCTGTATGTCAACGATGCCAACCTCAAGCCGGAAAAGTCGTGGACTACCGAGTTCAGCCTGGAAAAGGACCTCGGCAAGTCGCTGCTGCGGGCGACCCTGTTCGCGGAGGAGACCCGCGATGCCATCTACAGCCAGAACAGCTACGACGCAACGGCCGGCAACTATGTGAACCGCGTCGGCAATGTGGACCGCATCCTGACCAAGGGCGTGGAGCTGGCTTACAACGGCAGCGACGTGGGTGTGAAGAACCTGGACATCAACGCCAGCCTGACCTATGCCGAATCCTTCATCATCGACAACACCGGCTACGTCAGTACCCAGGGCGACACAATCGGCAAGTGGCAGCCCAACATCCCGCAGTGGCGCGCCACGGTGCTGGCCAGTTACCGCGTGGGCGAGCGCTGGACCGTTTCCGGCGGCGTGCGCTACAGCGGCAAGCAGTTCCGCACGCTCAACAACGTGGACGTCAACGGCACCACCTACATGGGCGTCAGCGACTTTCTCGTCGCCGACCTGCGTGTGCGCTACTTCGTCGATCGCCGCTGGACGGCCTCCTTCGGCATCGACAACGTGAACAACTACCAGTACTGGAACTTCCATCCTTATCCCCAGCGCAGCTACACATTCGACCTGAGCTGGAAATACTGACCCCTGCAAGGAGAGCCATCCATGTCCATTTCATTCTTCCGTCCTGCCGTTCTCGGGCTGGCGCTGGCGGCAGTCGCGGCATCGGCCCACGTGGTGCTGGAGCAGCCCCGCGCACCTGCCGGCAGCAGCTACAAGGCGGTGCTGCGTGTCGGCCACGGTTGTGATGGCAGCCCGACCACCGGGCTGCGCGTGCTGCTGCCGGCCGGCTTCCAGGGCGCCAAACCCATGCCCAAGCCCGGTTGGACGCTGACGGTGCGGCGCGAGCCGCTGGCGCAGCCCTACGAGAGCCATGGCAAGACCGTCCGCGATGACGTGGTCGAGATCAGTTGGAAAGCCAATGGGCCGGAGCAGTGGCTGCCAGATACCTGGTACGACGAATTCGTGCTGCGCGGCGGCTTGCCTGCCGCCCCGGGCCCGCTGTGGTTCAAGGTGGTGCAGACCTGTGCCCGAGGCGAGATCGCGTGGGAGCAGGTGCCGGGCCAGGGGACCTCGACCCCAGGCCGGAAGGCGCCGGCCGCCGTGCG
>JAYRLJ010000125.1:0-8178 GCA_041905305.1 Hylemonella sp.
CGCGAGTTGGAGCCGCTACGTCAGCGCATCACCGATTTCCAGCTCAAGGAACAGGCGGCGCGCCTGGGCTTCGAGCAATACGCGCAGCTGCTGGCCGACGCCCAGGCCGACCTGGAGGCGGTGGCAAAGTCCATCGAGGAAGGCAATGTACGCCTGACGGGGCTGCAGGGCGAAATCGACCGCCTGAACCGCGAGATTGCGGCGCTGGGGGCTGTCAACCTGGCGGCGCTGGACGAGCTGGCCCATGCCCGCGAACGCAAGCAGTTCCTCGATGCGCAGTCGGCCGACCTGACCGACGCCATGAACACGCTGGAAGATGCCATCCGCAAGATCGATGGCGAGACGCGCGAGCTGCTGGGCGGTACCTTCAAGACCGTCAACGAACATTTCGGCCGCATGTTCCCCGAACTCTTCGGGGGCGGCCAGGCCAAGCTCATTATGACCGGCGACGAGATCCTGGATTCCGGCGTGCAGGTCATGGCCCAGCCGCCCGGCAAGAAGAACCAGACCATCCACCTGCTGTCCGGTGGCGAAAAAGCGCTCACCGCCATCGCGCTGGTGTTTGCCATCTTCCAGCTCAACCCGGCGCCGTTCTGTCTGCTGGACGAGGTGGACGCGCCGCTGGACGATGCCAACACCGAGCGTTACGCCAAGCTGGTGAGCAGCATGAGCAAGGGTACCCAGTTCCTCTTCATCAGCCACAACAAGATCGCCATGGAGATGGCCGAGCAGTTGATCGGCGTCACCATGCAGGAGCAAGGTGTCTCGCGCATCGTGGCGGTGGACATGGAGTCCGCCGTTTCCATGGCCGAGGCTGCCTAAGCCGATGAGCACGCTGCAGGTCGGCTTGGCGATCATCGGCGGCTTGGTGCTGGCCGGCGTGGTGGCGCATGGCGCCTGGACCTCGCGCCGCAGTGCGCCGCGTCAGGCCGATCCCCAGCCGCCACGGGTGGAACCCGAGCTGGGCCGACAGGAGCCGGGTTTTGATCCCGCCGGGCCCGGTTTCGACCCCGAGGCCGCGCCGCTACCCTTGCCGCCGATCGAGAAGAAGCCGTCGCTGGACTCGCTGATTGACGTCATTGCCCCGATTTCGCTGGAATCGCCGGTGTTTGGTGACGCCGTGCTGGCAGCCATGCCGGCCACGCGTCGCGTCGGCAGCAAGCCGTTTGCGGTCGAAGGCCTGAACGAGGCTACACAGCAATGGGAGCTGCCGCAGGCCGGCCAGCGCTACGGCGCGCTGCAGGCCGGCGTGCAGCTGGCCAACCGCTCCGGAGCGCTCAACGAGATCGAGTACTCTGAGTTCGTCGTCAAGGCCCAGGCCTTTGCCGACGCCGTGGGCGGCACGCCCGAGTTTCCCGAGATGCTGGACGAGGTGGCGCGTGCGCGTGAACTCGACAGCTTCGCCAGCACGCACGACGCCCAGCTCGGCGTCATGCTGCGCGCCCGCGCTGCCGCCTGGAGTCCGGGTTACGTGCACCAGTGTGCGGCGCGTCTGGGCTTCGTGCCGGGCGCCATCCCCGGGCGCATGGTGCTGCCGGCATCCCAGCCCGGTCTGCCACCGCTGCTGGGCCTGGCCTTCGATGCCCAGGCCGCCCTGGCCGAGGACTTGGACCAGTCGGCGCTGCGCGAGGTCAGCCTGAGCCTGGAAGTAGCCCATGTGGACCGGCACGAACAGCCCTTTGCCCGCATGCGCGAAGCCGCCGAGTCCCTGGCAGCGACCATGGACGGGCTGGTGACCGACGACAACGGCCAGCCGCTCAGCGCCCAGGCGCTGGACCAGATCGGCGCCGAACTCGAAAAACTCTACGACTCCCTGGACGCGCGCGAACTCTCGGCCGGCTCTGCTCTGGCACGACGGTTGTTTTCCTGACCTTCGTCCGTCTTCCTGACGACATGACCACACCGGATTTGTTCGATGCGCCGCCATCTGGGCCTGACAAGGCTCGCGTGGCCGAGTTGCACCGCCTGCTGCATCACCATGCCCACCGCTATTACGTGCTCGATGCACCGGAGATTCCGGACGCAGAGTACGACCGGCTGTTCCGGGAGTTGCAGGACCTTGAAACCGCGCACCCGGAGCTGCTGACGTCCGATTCCCCGACGCAACGGGTGGGTGGCAAGCCGCTGGACCATTTCGCCAGCGTGCGCCACGCGGTGCCGATGCTCAGCATCCGTACCGAGACGGACACCGAAGCCAGCGGCGCCGAGGCGTTCGACGCCCGGGTGCGGCGCGAATTGGGGCTCACAGAGGCCGAGCCGCCGGTCGAGTACGTCGCCGAACTCAAGTTCGACGGCCTGGCCATCAACCTGCGCTACGAGCACGGCGTACTGGTGCAGGCGGCGACGCGCGGTGATGGCGAGGTGGGCGAGGACGTGACGCAGAACATCCGCACGATTGGACAGGTGCCGCTGCGCATCTCGGGCCAGGTGCCCGACGTGCTGGAAGTGCGCGGCGAGGTCTACATGCGCCGTGATGACTTAGAGGCGCTGAACGAAGCCCAGCGCCAGAAGGGTGAGAAGACCTTCGTCAACCCGCGCAATGCGGCGGCTGGATCGGTGCGCCAGCTCGACCCGGCGATTGCGGCGCAGCGGCCGCTGAGCTTCTTCGTCTACGGCCTGGGCGAGGTGACGCCGGGGGCGTTGCAGGCGGAGACCCACTTTGCCCTGCTGCAGGCGCTGAAATCATGGGGTTTTCCGGTCTGCGACCAGACGCAGACGGCGCAGGGCGCTCCTGAATTGATAGCATTTCATCGCCGCATTGCGGCGCTGCGCGACAGCCTGCCGTACGACATCGACGGCGTGGTCTACAAGGTCAACCGGCTGGACCTGCAGCAGCGCCTGGGTTTCGTCACGCGCGAGCCGCGTTGGGCGGTGGCGCACAAGTACCCGGCACAGGAGATGCTGACCACCGTACAGGCGATCGAGGTGCAGGTGGGCCGCACCGGCAAGCTCACGCCGGTGGCCAAGCTGGCGCCGGTGTTCGTCGGCGGTGTCACGGTCACCAATGCCACGCTGCACAACGAGGATGAGGCGCGGCGCAAGGACGTGCGCGTGGGTGACACGGTGATCGTGCGCCGCGCTGGCGACGTGATTCCCGAGGTGGTGGCCGTGCTGCCCGAGAAGCGCCCGCCCGGGGCTGCCGTCTTCACCATGCCGCACACCTGTCCGGTCTGCGGCTCGGCGGCCGTGCGCGAGGAGGGTGAGGCCGATTACCGCTGTACTGGCGGCCTGTTCTGCAGCGCGCAGCGCAAGCAGGCCTTGCTGCACTTTGCCCAGCGCCGCGCGCTGGACATCGAGGGCCTGGGCGACAAGCTGGTGGACCAGCTGGTGGACAACGAGGTGGTCAAGGTGCTGCCCGACCTGTACCGGCTGGGCCTGACCTCGCTGGCCAGCCTGGAGCGCATGGCGGAGAAATCGGCCATGAACGTGCTCGAGGCGCTGGAGAAATCCAAGGCCACCACGCTGCCGCGTTTCCTGTTCGGCCTGGGCATCCGCCACGTGGGCGAAGCCACCGCCAAGGATCTGGCGCGTCATTTCGGCAAGCTCGACGCCATCATGGACGCCAGTGTTGACGAACTGCTGCAGGTGCCCGACGTCGGGCCGGTGGTGGCCGAGAGCCTCCACACCTTTTTCCAGCAGCCGCACAACCGCGAGGTGGTGGAACAGCTGCGTGCCTGCGGCGTGCACTGGCAAGAGGGCGAGCCCAGCCCGGCGGCGCAGCTGCCGCTGGCGGGCAAGACCATCGTGCTCACCGGCACCTTGCCGACGCTCAGCCGCGAGGAGGCCAAGGCCCGGCTGGAGGCGGCCGGCGCCAAGGTGGCGGGCTCGGTCAGCAAGAAGACCGACTATGTGGTGGCCGGCGCCGAGGCCGGCAGCAAGCTGGAGAAGGCGCAGGCGCTGGGCGTGCCGATTCTGGATGAAACCGGGCTTTTCCAGCTCTTAAATGCCGATTCCTGACCTTCGACTGGGCTAGACTGTCCTTTGGGAGTTTGGCCAGACAGATAAGAAGGAAAGGAATCGTCATGGGCTTTCTGTCACGTTTGGAATTCAAGCGCATCGGCGCGCGTCTGGGGACCGGCTTCGGCATCGTGCTGGCCCTGATGGTGCTCATGTTGCTGGCTGCCGGCATCCAGCTCTGGCGCATCCAGTCGCTCAATGCCGACAACGTGCGCCACACCGAACGACTGGTGGTGGTGCAGGAGTGGTCGGCCCTGGTGCGGACCAACCTGGACCGTGCCCTGACCGCCACCCGGCTGGACGCCGCCATCGGCGACGATGACGGCGTGCGCGGCCGCATGGAGGGTGTGCTCAGTCGCCTCAACGAGGACATGGCCGCCACGGCCACCGCCACGGTGGCGTTGCAGAAAAAGGTGGCCGACGTCACGGACGAGCCGGCCATTGCCGCCATGATCGAGAAGATCAACCAGGCGCGCAACCGCTTTGTCGGCATCCGCGCGCAGGTGCGTGACGACATCCAGATGGGCGAGGGCCAGCAGCGCATCGACGCCGAGCTGGTGCCGCTGGCGCAGTCCATGCTCAAGTCGCTGGACGAGCTGGTGACGAGCCTGAAGGCGCGCAGCAGCGAAGCGTCGCACCAGCTGGAAGGCACGGTGGCGCAAGCCAACCAGATCCTGATCGTGATCTGTCTGATTGCACTGGCGCTTGGCGCCGTGATTGCCTGGATGACCACGCGCGCCATCACCGGCCCGATGCGCGATGCCGTGGCGGTGGCCGACAACATTGCCCAGGGCGACCTGTCGCACCGCTTCGAATCGACCCGGCCCGACGAGATCGGCTCGCTGTTGCGGCGCCTGTCGCTGATGCAGCAGAAGCTGCACGCGGCCTTCACCGACATCAGCCATGCCACCGAGCACATCAGCCATGCCAGCTCCGAGGTTGCCAGCGGCAACGCTGACTTGTCTCAACGTACCGAACAGGCCGCCAGCAGCCTGCAGCAGACAGCCTCGTCCATGGAACAGCTGACCGGCACGGTGCAGAACTCGGCCGAGGCAGCGCGCACGGCCAACCAGCTGGCGACGTCTGCCACCCAGGTGGCGCAGCGCGGCGGCGAGGTGGTGGGGCAAGTGGTCTCGACCATGGACGAGATCAACCAGAGTTCCAGCCAGATCGCCAACATCATCGGCGTGATCGACAGCATCGCCTTCCAGACCAACATCCTGGCGCTCAACGCCGCGGTGGAAGCCGCGCGTGCCGGCGAGCAGGGGCGCGGCTTCGCCGTGGTGGCGTCCGAAGTGCGCAGCCTGGCCCAGCGCTCGGCGGAGGCGGCGCGCGAGATCAAGGCCCTGATCGATGCCAGCGTCGGCAAGGTCGAGGCCGGCGCCCGGTTGGTGCGCGATGCCGGCAGCACCATGAACGACATTGTGGACAGCGTGCACCGTGTGACCGACATGATTGCCGGCATCAGTGCCGCGTCGACCGAGCAGAACCAGGGCATTGGCCAGATGAATGCCGCTGTCGGTCACCTGGACAAGATGACGCAGCAGAACGCCGCGCTGGTGGAGGAGTCGGCGGCTGCGGCCGAGAGCCTGAAGGATCAGGCCCAGCGCTTGGCCACCATCGTGGCGGGCTTTCGCCTCGCCTGAGGCGGGGGCTAGGCTTCCGCGTCGTCAGGCTGGTGTTCCGGCCGGCGCCACAGCCACAAGGCTACCGCCGTCATGCAGACGATCGCCAGCCAGGCTGCCCAGCGCGGGTGCGAGCTCAGGAGCAGGTAGGCGCCGCTGGCGCTCATGACCCCGGTCGCAACCCATTTAGAGCGCCGCCGCACCACACCGCCGCGACGCCAGTCACGAATCATCGGGCCGAACACCGTGTGCTCCTCCAGCCAGCCCAGCAGGCGCGGCGAACTGCGGGCCGCGGCCCAGGCCGCCAGCAGGATGAAGGGTGTGGTCGGCAACACCGGCAGGAAGATGCCCAGGATGCCGAGCAGCAGAAACAGCAACGCCAGCCCGAGGTAGATCCAGCGCAGCAGCGCCGACAGAGGCGCCGTCAGGGCTTGCGGACGAGACGTAGGGCGGGGCAGGGGCATGACGTCATTGTGCCTCGTGCGACCGCACGCACAGCGTTTCGCTATGCTCTGCCTCCAGCTGAATCAGGATTTCCCATGACCGTCCGTACCATCCTCAAGATGGGCGACCCGCGCCTCTTGCGGGTGGCCCAGCCGGTGACCCAGTTCGACAGCGATGAACTGCACCTGCTCATCACCGACATGCTAGACACCATGATCGCGGCCAATGGCGCGGGCCTCGCCGCGCCGCAGATCGGCGCGGACCTGCGGGTGGTGATCTTCGGCAGCGGCGCGCCCAATCCGCGTTACCCGGAGGCGCCCATCGTGCCGCGCACGGTGCTCTGCAACCCGGTGATCACGCCGCTGGGTGAGGCCGAGGAGGAGGGCTGGGAAGGCTGCCTGTCGGTGCCCGGCTTGCGTGGCGTGGTGCCACGCTACGCAAGCATCCGCTACACCGGTTTCGACCAGTACGGCGACCCGATCGACCGCACCGTGGAAGGTTTCCACGCCCGCGTGGTGCAGCACGAATGCGACCACCTCGATGGCAAGCTGTACCCGATGCGGGTGCGCGACTTCACGCAGTTCGGTTTCACCGAGGTGCTGTTTCCCGGGCTGGATGCCTCGCAGGACGACTGAAGCAGCCTGATCCTGCGGGCGTAAACCGCGCGTAGCCGCGAGGGGGGAGTGTCAGGAGCCCAGCACGTCCAGCAGTTCGGTCTCGATCTCGAGCTGCGCCTTGTTGTTCTGCAACGCGGCACCGCAGATCAGGAAGCTGTCGTCTACCCGCTCGCCCAGGGTGTTGATCTTGGCCAGCTGGAGGTTGATCTGGTGCTTCGCGAGCACCCGGGCCACCTTGTAGAGCAGGCCGGGCTGGTCGCTGCTGGAGATGCTGAGCAGCCAGCGCTGGGCCTTTTCGTCCGGCTTGAGCGTGACCCGCGGCGTGATGGGAAAGCTCTTGACGCGGCGCGACAGGCGGCCACGGCTGGGGTTGGGCAGCGGACCGGCTTCGGCGATGGCGCGAGCCAACTCGGCTTCCACCAGGCTGGTGAGCTCCCGGTAATGCTCGTTGAGCGCAGGGGTGACGACCTGGAAGGTGTCGAGCGCATAGCCGTTGCGCGCCGTGTGGATACGCGCGTCGAGGATGCTGAAACCGCCCTGGTCGAAGTAGCCGCAGATGCGCGCGAACAGGTCCGGCTGGTCTTTGGTATAGACCAGCACCTGCAGGCCCTCACCCACAGGCGAGCGGCGGGCGCGCACGACGGGCTTGTCGCTGCCGACATGGCGTGAGATCTGACGCGTATGCCAGGCGATGTCGTTGGCATCGTGGCGCATGAAGTAGCTCACTTCCAGCGTGTCCCACAGCGGCTTGTGCGCCTCGAAGGGCAAGGAATGCAGCGCCAGCTGCACCAGCGCTTCGCGCTTGCGCGCCTCCACCTCGGCGTCGGGCGAGGGGGCGTGGCCACCCAGGGCGCGCAGGGTGTAGCGGTACAGATCTTCCAGCAGCTTGCCCTTCCAGGCGTTCCATACCTTCGGACTGGTGCCGCGGATGTCGGCCACGGTCAGCAGATAGAGCGCGGTCAGGTTGCGCTCGTTGCCCACCTGCTTGGCGAAGGCGGCGATGACGTCGGGGTCCGACAGGTCGGACTTCTGCGCCACGCGGCTCATGGTCAGGTGTTCCTTGACAAGAAACTCGATCAGCTGGGCATCCTCGCGCGCAATGCCGTGCTGGCGCGCAAAGCGCCGCACTTCGCTGGCGCCGAGGTCGGAGTGGTCGCCGCCGCGGCCCTTGGCGATGTCGTGGAACAGCGCCGCCGCGTAAAGAATCCAGGGCTTGTCCCAGCCGGCGGCGAGCTGCGAGCAGAACGGGTACTCGTGCGTGTGCTCGGCCATGAAGAAGCGCCGCACGTTGCGCAGCACCATCATGATGTGCTGGTCCACGGTGTAGACGTGGAACAGGTCGTGCTGCATCTGGCCGACGATGCGACGGAAGATCCAGAGGTAGCGGCCCAGCACCGAGGTCTGGTTCATCAGCCGCATGGCGTGGGTGATGCCCTGCGGCTGCTGCAGGATCTGCATGAAGGTGGCGCGGTTGACCTGGTCGGCGCGGAAGGCGCCGTTCATCAGGCCACGTGCGTTGTACAGCGCACGCAGCG
>JAYRLJ010000126.1:0-8172 GCA_041905305.1 Hylemonella sp.
CCATCATGGTCATGGTCAGCGGCGTCGTCTCGCCGCGGCTGGCCATCAGCGACACCGCGGCCAGCACCGGCACGGTGGGCTGGCACACGCTCATGACGTGGCAGTTGCCGTACTGCTGCTGCAGGTAGCGGATGAACTCCTGTACGTAGTTGACGTAATCGTCGAGGTGGAATTCGCCCTCGGACAGCGGCACCATGCGGGCGTTCTTCCAGTCGGTGATGTAGACCTTGTGGTCCTTCAGCATGGTGCGCACCGTGTCGCGCAGCAGCGTGGCGTAGTGGCCGGACAGGGGCGCCACGATCAGCACCACCGGCTGGCCCTTGAGCTTGGCCAGCGTGGCCGGGTCGTCGGAGAAACGTTTGAAGCGTCGCAGTTCGCAGAAGGGCTTGTCGATTTCCACCCGCTCGTGGATGGCGACGTTGACGCCGTCCACCGCCACGGTGCGGATGCCGAACTCCGGCTTCTCGTAGTCCTTGCCTAGGCGGTGCATGAGGGCGTAGCCGGCCGCCATGCGCTGCGCGAAGGGGATGTGTCCCAAGGGCGAGAGCGGGTTGTTGAAGGCCTTGGAAGCCGCCTGCGCCAGATCGGCGAAGGGCTCCATCAGGGAGCGCTGGGATTCATAGAGCTGGTACAGCATCTGGGTCTCGCTTTGTGAGCTTTGCTGCAGTGCAATATATCAGTTGCCATTGAATTTCGCTTGCGTATTTACACGCAGGAACTGCCCCAGTTCGGTGCTTAACCCGGGGTTTGAATCACCTTGGCGACAGGAGATGGCGCCAGCGGCGACAATGCAGCCCGTCCCTGACTCTCTGTCCGCCACCTCCAGGGCGGCACCGTACCGTGACTGCTCCCACCGCTCTTTCCTGCGCCCATCTGTCCAGCCTGTCCGCCAGCCCGCGCCTGCCGGTGCTCTTTGTCGGCCACGGCAGCCCGATGAACGTGATCGAGGCCAACGAGTTCCGGCCGCGCTGGGAGGCGCTGGGCAGCGAGTTCGGTGCCAAATGGCCAAGGCCGCGCCTCATCCTCTGCATCTCGGCGCACTGGATCACGCGTGGCTGGTGGCTGACCGGCATGGCCCATCCCAAGACCATCCACGACTTCGGCGGCTTTCCGCAGGCGCTGTTCGACCAGCAATACCCGGCCCCCGGGGCGCCGGCGGTGGCGCGAGAGCTCGCTGCGCGGCTGCAGCAGCCTGCCTCGGGCGCGCCGCTCGGGGTCGACGAGGGAGAGTGGGGCTTTGACCACGGCTGCTGGGGTGTGCTCAAGCCCATGTTTGCGCAGGCGGACATCCCGGTCATCCAGCTCAGCATGGATTACAGCCGCCCACCCGCCGAGCACTACGCCTTGGGCCGGCAGCTGCAGCCGCTGCGCGAGCAGGGCGTGCTGATCGTGGCCAGCGGCAACATCGTGCACAACCTGCGCACCATGCAGCGCAGCGCGCCCACCGACCAGGCTTACGACTGGGCCATCGAGTTCGACCACGCGATTGCCGGCCAGATCGCGCACGGCCGTCTCGATGAACTGGCCGACTTCCAGCAGTTGGGCCCGCTGGCGCAACTGGCCCACCCGACCTACGACCACTTCCTGCCGCTGCTTTATGCGGCCGGTGCCGCGCAGCCGGGTGAACCGGTGCAGTTCTTCAACGACCGCTTCCAGGGCGCCTCGATCTCGATGCGCTCGGTGATCTGGGGCTGATCAGAACAAGGCGCGCAACAGCAGGCTGGCACCCGTCAACAGCAGCACGCTGTGCAGCACCTGCAGGAAGCGCTGCCGGTCCAGCCGCAGGCTGATGTGGTGGCCGATGTACAGGCCCAGGGCGACGGCCGGCAGCAGACAGGCCACCAGCAGCAGTAGGTCGAGGTCCAGCAGCCGGCCGGCCAGCAGGAACAGGCCGACGCGGACGATGGAGCTGACCATCAGCACCGCGGTTTGCGTCGCGCGGATCTGCTGTACCCCGTCGAGGCGGCGCAGCAGGTAGATCGAATAGACCCAGCCTCCGGCGCCAAACAGCGCGCTGAATACACCGCCCACACTGCCATACCACCAGGCCCAGCGCGGCGCCAGTGGGGACCGTACGGCCTGCTTCGGCCGCAGGCCGTTGAGCGCATACAGCACCACGAAGGCGCCCAGCAGCGGCATCAGCAGCTTGACTGGCAGGGTGAACAGCAGCCAGGCCCCCAGTGCGCTGCCCGCCAGCAGGGCGGGCACCAGGCGCCAGAGCTCGCGTCGCGCCACATGCTCGCTCAGGCGCCAGCCGTTCGACCAGGAGGCCACCAGGTCGGTCAATGCCAGCGCGGGCACCACGGTGGAAACAGGCAGCAGGTGCGCCAGCAGCGGCGCGCTCACCAGCGTGGAGCCGAAGCCCACCAGGCCGAACACGACATAGGCCAGGGTGATCACCGGCTCGGCCACGAGCAAGGTCAGAAGATCAGGCATGGTCCGACTGTAAGCGAGGCGATCCGGTCCGCAGTCTGACGGACGAAGTGCGCGGCGCGGCAAGGGATTGCAAGGGCGGCGGCATAATCTGGGCCCCTGCCAACTCCGCTCCTTCGGGCGGGGCAGTACCTTATCAAGGCCAGCGTGCGCAAAACCTACCCGCTCAACATCGAGGGCCGTCACCGCGACCGCGTGCTCGACGCCATCCGTCACGACGTCAGCAAGTACGTCAAGCGCCAGCGCCGCGCGGCCTTGCCGCCCGGGGCGGATTTCTGGGACTTTGAGTGCCGCTTCGGTCTCAGCAAGGACAGTGCAGCGGCGGCTGAGCTGGCGCGGCTCAAAGACCTCATCGCCGCGGCCGCGCAGGACGGGGCCACTGACCTCTACGTTGAGATCCTGCCCAAGCCTGGTGTGCGTCAGAGCCGGCCCGTGGCGCCGGCGGATGACGCATCCCCGCAGCCTTGAACTTGCAGTGCCGGTGAAGGAGCCGCTGTGAGCCTGCAGTACCTGGACTTCGACTACAGCGAGGACGACCACGGCCACGGCTGCTTCGACGCCATGGCCTCGGTGCCGGCGCACCGTGTTGCCGCCGTGCGCGAGGAGATGGCCAGGGTGCTGGACTGGGCTTTCGAGAACTTTCCTGACCAGCGCGCGCCTCTGGAAGAGGGTGGCGAGTGGGACTACCAGCTGCAGAGCCAGCAGGAGTGGATCGTGCCCGAGGCGCTGCAGTACGACGAGGTGACGGGCACGTTCAGCGTGCAGCCGGGTCAGCCCGGCGAGCCTCGGCATACGCTCACGTTGTCGGTCAGCGGCAGCGCGCCGTTCTGTGAGGCGTTCCGGCAACGCTTTGGTCTGGCGTAGACTGCTTCAGTCTCGATTTATTTGTGTCGATTGCTATAAAAATAATAGCTATTGACGCTTTTCCCGCCAGTGTCAGAAGCCGAAAATGCACATGAAAAAACCGCCCGAAGGCGGTTTTTTCTTTGTGGCTGGAACTGGCTTACATCACCTTGGCGATGGCCTGGCAGACGTAGTCGATGTTCTTGCTGTTGAGCGCGGCCACGCACATGCGGCCGGTGTCGGTGCCATAGACGCCGAACTCGCTGCGCAGGCGCACCATCTGGTCCTTGCTCAGGCCCGAGTAGCTGAACATGCCGATCTGCTGGGTGATGAAGCTCATGTCCTGCTTCACGCCGGCGGCCTTCAGGCCATCGACCAGCTTCTGGCGCATGGCCTTGATGCGCACGCGCATCTCGCCCAGTTCCTTTTCCCACAGGGCACGCAGCTCGGGGTTGTTCAGCACGGCGGCCACCACGGCGCCACCGTGGGTGGGTGGGTTGCTGTAGTTGGTGCGGATCACGATCTTGAGTTGGCTCAGCACGCGGTCGGCTTCTTCCTTGCTCTCGCACAGCACCGACAGGGCGCCCACGCGCTCGCCGTACAGGCTGAAGCTCTTGGAGAAGCTGGTGGAGACGAAGAAGGTCAGACCGGCCGCGACGAACTTGCCGATCACGGCGCCGTCTTCGGCGATGCCGTTGCCGAAGCCCTGGTAGGCCATGTCGAGGAAGGCGACCAGGTTCTTGGCCTTCACGGCGGCGATCACCTGGTCCCACTGGGCGGCGGTGATGTCATAACCGGTCGGGTTGTGGCAGCAGGCGTGCAGCAGGATGATGGTGCCAGCGGGTGCCGCGTTGATGTCGGCCAGCATGCCGTCGAAGTCCACGCCACGCTTGGCCGCGTCGTAGTAGCGGTAGCTGCCGACCTCGAAGCCGGCGTTGGTGAATAGGGCGCGGTGGTTTTCCCAGCTCGGGTCGGAGATCAGCACCTTGGCCTTCGGGTTGAGCTTCTTCAGGAAGTCGGCGCCGATCTTCAGGCCGCCGGTGCCTCCGATGCCCTGCACCGTGGCCACGCGGCCGCTCTTGACCGGCTCGCTGTCGGCGCCAAACACCAGACCCTTGACGGCGGCGTCGTAGGCGGCAATGCCGTCGATCGGCAGGTAGCCGCGCGCGGTGGGCTTGTCCATCATGGCTTTCTCGGCCGCCTGCACGCACTGCAGCAGCGGCAGTTTGCCGTTGTCGTCGAAATACACGCCCACGCCGAGGTTGACCTTGTTGGGGTTGATGTCGGCGGCGAACTGCTCGTTCAGACCCAGGATGGGGTCGCGCGGTGCCATTTCGACGGCGGAGAACATGGACATGTCGATTCCTTGAAAAAGTCAGTTGAGGGAAGAGGGCGCAGGCCGCTGACACGGGTCGGCGGAATGGCGTATTCTTGTCGGTTGCCCGCAATTTTACCGGTCCGACGGATCAGCTTTCCATGACCAACGCATCAGTGGCCCCCGAGGTGGACAAACCGGCGGATCAGACGCCGTCCGGACAGTTCGTGACCTTTCCCGGCTCGCCCTTCGAGCTTTACCAGCCTTACCCGCCGGCCGGCGATCAGCCGGAGGCGATCCGGCAGCTGGTGGACGGGGTGGAGGCCGGCGAGGTGTTCCAGACCCTGCTGGGCGTCACCGGCTCGGGCAAGACCTACACCATGGCCAACGTGATCGCCCGCCTGGGGCGGCCGGCCATCGTGTTCGCGCCCAACAAGACGCTGGCGGCGCAGCTCTACAGCGAGTTCCGCGAGTTCTTCCCGCGCAATGCGGTGGAATACTTCGTCAGCTACTACGACTACTACCAGCCCGAGGCTTATGTGCCGCAGCGCGACCTGTTCATCGAGAAGGACAGCGCGATCAACGAGCACATCGAGCAGATGCGCCTGTCGTGCACCAAGAGCCTGCTGGAGCGGCGCGACGTGGTGATCGTGGCCACCGTGTCGGCCATCTACGGTATCGGCAAGCCGGAGGATTACCACCAGATGATCCTGACGCTGCGCGCTGGCGACAAGCTGGGCCAGCGCGACGTCATTGCCCAGCTGGTGCGCATGCAGTACCAGCGCAACGACATGGATTTCGGCCGCGGCACTTTCCGCGTGCGTGGCGACACCATCGACGTCTTCCCGGCCGAACATTCCGAGCTGGCGCTGCGCATCGAGCTGTTTGACGACGAGATCGAGAGCCTGCAGCTGTTCGACCCGCTGACCGGCCGCATCAAGCAGAAGATCGCGCGCTTCACCGTCTACCCGAGCAGCCACTACGTGACGCCGCGCGAGCAGGTGCTCAAGGCGGTGGAGAGCATCAAGATCGAACTGGCCGAGCGCCTGAAGGAACTCACGGCCATGGGCAAGCTGGTGGAGGCGCAGCGGCTGGAGCAGCGTACCCGCTTTGACCTGGAGATGCTGAGCGAGGTGGGGCACTGCAAGGGCATCGAGAACTACACCCGGCACCTGTCGGGGGCCGCGCCGGGCGAGCCGCCGCCGACGCTGACCGACTACCTGCCCAAGGACGCGCTGATGTTCCTGGACGAAAGTCACGTGCTGATCGGCCAGTTCGGCGGCATGTACAACGGCGACCGCGCGCGCAAGACCACGCTGGTGGAGTACGGCTTTCGCCTGCCCAGCGCGCTGGACAACCGGCCGCTGAAGTTCGAGGAGTTCGAGACCAAGATGCGCCAGGCGGTCTTTGTCTCGGCCACGCCCGGCAACTGGGAGAACGAGCACGCCGGCGCCGTGGTGGAGCAGGTGGTGCGCCCGACCGGCCTGGTGGACCCGGAGGTCGAGGTGCGGCCGGCCACCCATCAGGTGGACGATGTGCTGCAGGAGATCCGTCTGCGGGTGGAGCAGGGTGAGCGCGTGTTGATCACCACCCTGACCAAGCGCATGGCCGAGCAGCTGACCGACTACCTGACTGACAACGGCGTCAAGGTGCGCTACCTGCACAGCGATGTGGATACGGTGGAGCGGGTGGAGATCATCCGCGACCTGCGCCTGGGCCAGTTCGACGTGCTGGTGGGCATCAACCTGTTGCGCGAGGGCCTGGACATTCCCGAGGTGTCGCTGGTGGCCATCCTGGATGCCGACAAGGAGGGCTTCCTGCGTTCCGAGCGTTCGCTGATCCAGACCATAGGCCGCGCCGCGCGTAACTTGCATGGCAAGGCCATCCTGTACGCCGACCGGGTGACCGATTCCATGGCTAAGGCGATTGGCGAAACCGAGCGCCGCCGCCACAAGCAGATCGCCCACAACGAGGCGCACGGCATCACGCCGCGTGCCATCGTCAAGCAGGTGCGCGACCTGATCGACGGCGTCTACAGCGAGAAGGCCGGCCGCGAGGCCGAGCGCCTGGAGCAGGAGGCGCTGGCCCGCGCCCAGGTGGAAGAGATGAGCGAGAAAGACATGGCGCGCGAGGTCAAGCGGCTGGAAAAGCAGATGCTGGAGCACGCGCGCAACCTGGAATTCGAGCAGGCGGCCCGGGTGCGCGACCAGCTCACCCTGCTCAAGGCGCGTGCCTTCGGCGCCGCCGTGCCGGACCACCCGACCTGAGGTGCTGTGGCCCGGGTTGACTAACCCGAGCGAAACGCTCGGTTTTTGGTATACTTGACTCAAACGCTCAACAACCCGGGGAATCCCGGGCATTGGGTGCAGCCCTCGAAGCCCCTGGCGGTGACGGGGATATACGGTAGTCAAACCCAGCCTAGGAGTTTGCGATGCGCCTCACGACCAAAGGCCGCTTTGCGGTCACCGCGATGATTGATCTGGCCCTGCGCCAGAGCAACGGCCCTGTGACGCTGGCGGCCATCAGCCAACGCCAGCAGATTTCGCTGTCCTACCTGGAACAGTTGTTCGGCAAGCTGCGCCGCCATGAACTGGTGGAATCCACCCGCGGCCCCGGCGGCGGCTACACGCTGGCGCGCAAGGCGGGCGACATCACCGTCGCCGACATCATCCTGTCGGTCGACGAGCCGATCGACGCCACCCAGTGCGGTGGCAAGGAAAACTGCATGGGCGATGCCGGCCGCTGCATGACGCACGAGCTGTGGGCTTCGCTCAACACCCGCATGGTCGAGTTTCTCGATTCGGTGACGCTGCAGAAGCTGGTGGACGACCAGTTGGCCAAGGGCATCACCATCGAAGACAAGCCGACCGTCAAGCGCGCCATTTCCAGCACACCGGTGGTCAAGCCGGTGCGCGTGAACGCCCCCAACTCGGTGTTTGCGCTGGGCAACGCGTTTTCCAAGACCTGAATCTGAACCTTTTATCGAGTTTCGTAGCGAGCCTGTATGGACATGACCCCTCATTTCCCGATCTACATGGACTATGGCGCCACCACGCCCTGTGATCCGCGCGTGGTCGATGCCATGATTCCCTGGTTGCGCGAGCACTTCGGCAACCCCGCTTCGCGCAGCCATGCCTGGGGCTGGGAGGCCGAAGAGGCCGTCGAGAAGGCGCGCGGCTACGTCGCCGAGCTGATCGGGGCCGACCCGCGCGAGATCGTCTGGACTTCCGGTGCCACCGAGTCCAACAATCTGGCCTTGAAGGGCGCAGCCCACTTCTACAGTGGCAAGGGCAAGCACCTGATCACGGTGAAGACCGAACACAAGGCCGTGCTCGACACCATGCGCGAGCTGGAGCGCCAAGGCTTCGAGGTGACCTACCTCGACGTGCAGGAGGACGGCCTGCTGGATCTGGAGAAGTTCAAGGCGGCCATCCGCCCGGACACCATCCTGGCCAGCGTGATGTTCGTGAACAACGAGATCGGCGTGATTCAGGACATCCCGGCCCTCGGCGCCATCTGCCGCGAGAAGGGCGTGCTGTTCCATGTGGACGCCGCCCAGGCCACCGGCAAGGTGGAGATCG
>JAYRLJ010000127.1:0-8159 GCA_041905305.1 Hylemonella sp.
GTCCGCACGGTTTCGGCCAGCGGCCCCACCACACCCAGCGGATGCCATTCGAGGTCGAAGGCGCGCAGGTAGTCGGGACCCAGCTGGTCGCGCACGAAGGTCAGCACCGGCTCGGTGCGGAAGGCGGCGGCAAAGCTGTAGGCCAAGTAGCCGGTGACGGCGATGGTGTCGACCGGCGTGAACGGGCGCGGCGTGATGCCCAGCAGTTCGAACTCCAGCGGGCGCGGCCTGCTGGCTTGGTACTGGTTGACGCCGTCCAGATAAGCCAGCAAGCCGCGCCAGGCTGGGGTGCTGCGGTCGGCCTGCGCCACCACGGTTTCGGCATGGGCGCGCAGCGCCAGCGTACGGAACAGGCGGTCGGTTTCGACCAGCTTGGGGCCCAGGATCTCGGCCAGCTCGCCGCGGGCGAGGCGGCGCACCATCTCCATCTGGAACAGCCGGTCCTGCGCATGGACATAGCCCAGCGCGCGGTACAGATCCTCTTCGTTCTGGGCCTGCAGGTGCGGAATGCCGTAATCGTCGTAGCTGACGCTCACCGGCGCCTGCAGCTGCTGCAGGCTCAGGGTGCCGCTGCGCTGTGGCAGCTTTCCGCGGCCATGCCAGAACAGAGCGGCTGCGGCGGCCAAGGCTCCCACTGTGAGCAGCACGACCAGGGAGACCAGGAGAATCTTGGCAAGATGTTTCATGGATGGCGGGACAAGGTGGACGCGATCGGCACCGCGCGGCGGCAGAAGGCCGGGTCTGATTGTGCGGGAGCCGGTGGCGGTCCGTCCATGGTCAGCGCGGGGCCTGCGGTAACTGCGCGACAGCCTGCAAGGCGCTGCGCACGGCGCCTTCCAGTGTGGCGGGATAGGGGCCGGCCACGTAGTCGCCACAGGCCAGCAGGCGGGGGACAATGGCCTGCGGTGGTCGCTGCAGGCCGGGTGTGCAGGCAAAGGTGGCGCGTTTCTCCACCACGGTCTGTACCGCATGCAACGTCAGGCCCAGCTGGTCCCGGGCTTGCTGCAGCACCTGGGCCTGCAGCGCCTCGCGCGGCAGCGTGCTGGCGCTGACTACGAAGGCGATCAGGCCAGCCGGGCCGTCGAGCTGGCCGCGGTCGAACACGAACTGCGCCGGTGCGTGCGGCGCGTTGCGCAGCGCCAGCATGGGAGCGTCGAGGTGGGCCGCGGCGTCCCAGGTGTAGACGGTGGCAATCGCCTCGTAGTGCAGGTCGGCGGCTTGGGCGCACCAGTTTGTCATGGCGTTTGCTATGGATTCAGGAGCGTGTGGCGCTGTGTCCGCGAGCAGCCTGGCAGCATCGGAGGCCGAGGTGGCGAGCAGCACGGCGTCGAAAGACTGGCCGTTGACCTGCCACCGCATACCCTGTGGCTGCAGCTGTGTGATCCGCGTGCCTGCCTGAACGTCACCGCCGCGTTGCTGCAGCCAGCGTGCGGCGGCGGCGGGAAACAGGGCCGTGAGGTTGGTACGCGGCAACAGCAGCTGCGAGCCTCCGGCCACGCCGAACAGCGCGTCCCGCAGCACGCGCAGGAACACCTGGGCACTGGCGCGTTCGGCCGGCGTGTTCAGGGCCGAGACGCACAGCGGTTCGATCAACTCTTGCACCACCGACGGCGCCAGGTCGCTGCACAGCTGCGCCACCGATAGCCCGCTGGCACATTGGAAGCCAGCCCGCTGCCAGCGCAGGGCGGTGCGCAGCAGGCCCAGCCGCGCACCGAGTGGCCAGCCACGTGCCAGCGCAATGCCGATCAGCGCGTCGAGCGGTGCGGGCAGCCACGGCGCGCTGGGCAGGCGCAGGCCAAGGCCGTCGGGGAACTGCAGCGCTAGCGGACCACGCCACAGGGCGGCGACGGGGTCAACGCCAACCTCGCGCATCAGCCGCAGGCAGTCCGTGTAGGCACCGATCAGGATGTGCTGGCCGTTGTCGAGCGTCACCTCGCGGCCGTCGGGCAGCGTGGCGGCCAGCGCGCGGGCGCGGCCGCCCAGGGTGCGCGCCGCCTCAAAGACCGTGACGGCGTGGCCCGCTTGCGTGGCCTGCACCGCCGCGGACATGCCGGCCCAGCCGGCCCCGATGACGGCGACGCGCATGTCAGCCACCCTCCGTGTTCAGAGGGTTCACAGTTTCCCCAGCGCTTGTACCTTCCAGGCCAGCCAGAGTTTTCGCAAGGGCGTGAGGCTGATACGCTGGTGCAGCACCTGGAAGTTGTCGCGCTCGATCTCGCGCAGCAGGGTGCGGTAGATGCTGGCCATCATCAGGCCAGGCTTCTGGGCACGGCGATCGGCTTCGGGCAGCAGGGCCAGGGCCTGGTCGTACAGCTGGTGCGCGCGCTCGGCCTGGAAACGCATCAACGCGGTGAAGCGTTCCGAGTATTGGCGCTTGAGCAACTCATGCGCCTTGACGTCGAACTGCTGCAGCTCGTTCACCGGCAGGTAGATGCGACCGCGCAGCGCGTCTTCGCCGACGTCGCGGATGATGTTGGTGAGCTGGAAAGCCAGGCCCAGGGTATGGGCGTATTCGGTGGTCTGTGGTGCCGTCTGACCGAACACGCGCGCCGCCACCTCGCCCACCACGCCGGCCACCAGGTGGCAGTAGCGCTGCAGGGCCGGGTAGTCGAGGTAGCGGGTCTGCTGCAGGTCCATCTGGCAGCCTTCGATGACGGCCAGCAGGTGGCGCGCCTCGATGCCGTAGTCCGCCGCCAGCGGCATCAGCGCCCGCATAACCGGGTGGGTTGGCTCACCGGCGTAGGCGCGCGCCACCTCGGCCTGCCACCAGGCCAGCTTGGTCTGCGCCACGCCAGGGTCAGACACCTCGTCCACCACGTCGTCCACTTCGCGGCAGAAGGCGTAGAAGGCCGTGATGGCGGCGCGCCGCGGCGGCGGGAGGAACAGGAAGGCGTAATAGAAGCTGCTGCCGGAAGCGGCGGCTTTTAGCTGGACGTACTGCTCGGGCGTCATGGTGGATGGAGAGTGAAGCCTGATTGTCACATCCACAGCGCGCGCCACAGCAGCACGGGGGCATCGAGGGCCGTCACAGTGGGGCGGGTCTGCAGCGTGGCGTGATGCAGCGCCTCGATCTTGTCGAGGATGCGCAGGCCGCCTTGCACCACCAGCCGCAGTTCCCAGCCGGCGCGCCCCGGCAGACGGTGCACCAAGGGTGCGCCCTTTTGCATCATGGCCCTCGATAGAGCGGTGAGGTGCGCTATCAATTTGGTAGCGTTTGGCGTCTGCTGCAGGGTTTGCAGTTCGGCGCGGGTCACGCCGAAGGCCGCGCAGTCGGCCTCGGGCAGGTAATGGCGGCCGCGTGGGATGTCGCGGCTCAGGTCCTGCCAGAAATTGATCAACTGCAGCGCAGTACAGATGGCGTCGCTTTGCTGCAGCGCGGCCTCGTCGTGCACGCCGTACAGGTGCAGCAGCAGGCGACCCACTGGGTTTGCCGAGCGGCGGCAGTAGTCCAGCAGTTCGGTCTGGTCGGCATAGCCGGCGCCGTCGCGTGTCTTGCGCACATCCTGCTCGAAGGCGTCCAGCAGGTCAGTGAGCAGGGGCAGCGGCAGCTGGTAGGCCTGCAGCGCCGCTTGCAGCGACCCGAATACCTTTGGCCAACGTGGGCCCGGCGGCAGGCCGGCGGCGACCGCCAGCAGTTCGGCGCGGTAGGCCGCCAGCGCGTCCAGCCGCTCTGTCGCCGCGGCATCGCCCTCGTCGGCCATGTCATCCGCGGTGCGGGCGTAGTGGTAGAGCGCCGCGATCGGCGCGCGCAGGCGCGGCGGGCACAGCCAGGACGCGACCGGGAAGTTCTCGTAGTGCGTGATGGGCTGAGGCGACAGCGGGGTGGCGGCGTGGGGGTTCACGGCGGGGATTGTCGCTTGGCTTGACAGGGATCAGGGTTTCACCTAAATTACTAACCAATCGGTCATTAATTATTTGATGCGTCTTACCATGTCCACTCTCCCTCGTGCCCGGGCAGGGCGTCTGCTGCCCCTGATGGTTCTCGCTGCCGCCGGCAGCGCCTTGCTGGTGGGCTGTTCCCGCCCGGCGCCGGCCGAGGAGCCGATCCGCGCCGTCAAGGTGCTGACGGTCGGGGCTGGCTCGTTGCAGTCTGTGCTGGAGTTTTCCGGCGAGATCCGGCCGCGCGTCGAGTCGCGGCTGGGCTTTCGCGTCGGCGGCAAGCTGATCAAGCGGCAGGTGGAATTGGGCCAGCGCGTCAAGGCCGGCCAGGTGCTGGCTCAGCTCGACGCCCAGGACTACCAGCTGGCCGCCGACGCCGCGCAGGCGCAGTTGGGTGCCGCGGTGACCAATCGTGACCTGGCGGCAGCCGATTTCAAGCGCTTCAAGGAGCTGAGGGAGCAGAACTTCATCAGCGGGGCCGAACTGGAGCGGCGCGAAGCCACGCTCAAGGCGGCGCAGGCCCAGGTGGACCAGGCTCAGGCGCAGCTCAAGGCGCAGCGCAACCAGGGCGCATATGCCACGCTGGTGGCCGATGCGCCCGGCGTCGTGACCGCCATCGAAGCCGAGGTGGGCCAGGTGGTCAGCGCCGGCTTGCCGGTGGTGCGCGTGGCACAGGACGGGCCGCGCGATGCGGTGTTCTCGGTGCCCGAAGACAAGGTGGCCGTCGTGCGCCCGGGCGCACCGGTGGAAGTGCGCGTCTGGCCGGGCCAGAGCGTGCTGCCCGGCAAGGTGCGTGAGGTCTCGGCCAGCGCCGACCCGGTGACCCGCACCTACCTGGTCAAGGTGGGGCTGGAGGTCAAGGCGGCGGATGCACCACCGCTGGGCGCCACCGTGACGGCCTTGCCCAAGGCGCAAGTGGTGCAGGCCGAAAGCGCCCCCGTGCTCAAGCTGCCGACCAGCGCCTTACGGCAGGACGGTCAGGCCACCGCGGTGTGGGTGCTCGACCGCGCCAGCATGACGGTGAAATCGCAGCCGGTGCAGATTGCCACGGCCGATGGCAATGAAGCCGTGGTGGCCAGTGGCTTGCAGCCCGGCGCCGTGGTGGTGGCTGCCGGTGTGCACGTGCTCTCGCCGGGCCAGAAGGTCACGATCTATCAGGAAAAAGCGCCGGCTTCCCTGACCAGCCAAGCGCAGACTGCTATCGTTCCGGTAGCAAATGCAGCGTCTTCCGCAGCCCAGGGCAAGTGAGGCGGCCATGACGCAACAGCAGGAACCGACCGGCTTCAACCTCTCGCGCTGGGCCATCGAGCACCCGGCGCTGACGCGCTACCTGATGGTGGTGCTGATGCTGCTGGGCTTTGCGGCCTATTTTCAGCTCGGCCAGGACGAAGACCCGCCGTTCACCTTCCGCGCCATGGTGGTGCGGACCTACTGGCCGGGCGCCACGGCGCAGCAGGTGGCCGAGCAGGTGACCGACAAGATCGAGCGCACGCTGCAGGAAGTGCCGCACGCCGACAAGATTCGCAGCTACTCCAAGCCCGGCGAGTCGCAGATCATCTTTCAGGTCAAGGACTCCACCCGGCCGGGCGAGGTGAGCGACCTCTGGTACACGGTGCGAAAGAAGGTAGGCGACATGCGCGCCACGCTGCCGGCAGGTGTCCAGGGGCCGTTCTTCAACGACGAGTTCGGCGATGTCTATGGTGTGATCTACGCGCTGGAGGCGGACGGCTTCAGCAATGCCGAGGTCAAGCGCTTTGCCGACGACGTGCGCCAGCAGTTGCTGCGCGTGCCCGATGTGGCCAAGGTCGAACTGTTCGGCGTGCAGGACGAGAAGCTCTACATCGAGCTGTCGCAAAAACGCCTGGCCCAGCTCGGGCTGGACATGAACCAGGTGCTGGCGCAGCTGGGCCAGCAGAATGCGGTGGAGAGTGCCGGCGCAGTACAGACCCCGTTGGACGTGGTGCAGGTGCGTGTGGCCGGCCAGTTCGAGGCGGTGGAGCAGCTGCGTGCCATGCCGATCCGCGGCAGCTCGGGCAGCCAGCTGCGCCTGGGCGACATTGCCGAGGTCAAGCGCGGCTATGTCGATCCGGCCACCATCAAGGTGCGGCACCAGGGCAAGCAGGTGATTGCGCTGGGCATCTCGATGGCCAAGGGCGGCGACATCATCCGCCTGGGCAAGTCGCTCCAGAGCGCGGCGGCTGGCATCGAGTCCACGTTGCCGGCCGGCGTCCAGCTGGTGCAGCTGCAGGACCAGCCCAAGGCGGTGGCGCGGTCGGTCAACGAATTCGTCGGCGTGCTGATCGAGGCGGTGGTGATCGTGCTGCTGGTGAGCTTCATCAGCCTGGGCTTTCACCGCCGGGATGGTGAGCCGCGTCTGTGGAAGCGCTACTACATCGACATCCGGCCCGGGCTGGTGGTGGCCATCACCATTCCGCTGGTGCTGGCGCTCACCTTCCTCGGCATGCAGTACTGGGGTATCGGCCTGCACAAGATTTCGCTCGGTTCGCTCATCATTGCGCTGGGCCTGCTGGTGGACGACGCCATCATCGCGGTGGAGATGATGGTGCACAAGATCGAGGAGGGCTACGACAAGGTGCGCGCCGCCACCTTTGCCTACGAGATCACCGCCATGCCCATGCTCACCGGCACGCTGATCACCGCCGCCGGCTTCCTGCCGATCGGCATCGCCAAGTCGGGCGTGGGTGAGTACACCTTCGCCATCTTCGGCGTCACCACGCTGGCGCTGGTGTTGAGCTGGCTGGTGTCGGTCTACTTCGTGCCTTATCTGGGCAACATCCTGCTGCGGGCCAAGCCGCCGAAGCAGGAGCATCCGCACGAACTGTTCGACGGTGTGTTCTACGTCCATTTCCGTCGCGTACTCAACTGGTGCGTGGAGCACCGCTGGATCACCATCGGCATCACCCTGCTGACCTTCGCACTGGGCATCGTCGGCATGGGCAAGGTGCAGCAGCAGTTCTTCCCTGATTCGAGTCGACCGGAAATCCTGGTTGAGCTCTGGTATCCGGAAGGTACCTCGTTTGCCGCCAATGAAGAGGTGACCCAGCGCGCCGAGCGACGCATCATGGCCGAGCCGGGGGTGGAGTCCGTCAGCACCTGGGTCGGATCGGGGGTGCCGCGCTTTTACCTGCCGCTGGACCAGGTGTTCCCGCAAACCAACGTCTCGCAGCTGATCGTCATGCCGGTGGACCTGAAGACGCGCGAGTCTCTGCGCATCAAGTTGCCAGCCTTGCTGGCGCAGGAGTTCCCCGAGGTGCGCGGCCGCGTCAAGCTGCTGCCCAACGGGCCGCCGGTGCCGTATCCGGTGCAGTTCCGTGTCGTCGGTTCCGATCCGGCGGTGCTGCGCGCGCGAGCCGATGAGGTCAAGGCGGTGCTGCGCGAAAGCCCCAACACGCGCGGTGTCAATGACAACTGGAACGAGTCGGTCAAGGTGCTGCGGCTGGAAGTGGACCAGGCCAAGGCGCGCGCCCTGGGCGTTAGCAGCCAAGCGATTGCCCAAGCCTCGCGCACCTTGTTGTCCGGCACGCCGGTGGGCCAGTACCGCGAGGGTGACAAGCTGATCGACATCGTGCTGCGCCAGCCGCTGGACGAGCGCAACGCCATCACCGACCTGGGCAACGCCTACCTGGCAACCGCCAGCGGCCGCTCCATCCCGCTGACGCAGATTGCCAAGCCGGTCTTCACCTGGGAGCCGGGTGTGATGTGGCGCGAGAACCGCGACTACGGCATCACGGTGCAGAGCGACGTGGTGGAGGGCCTGCAGGGCGCCACCGTCACGGCCGAACTGCTGCCCAGCCTGCGCGCGCTGGAAGCCAAGTGGAAGGCCGCCGGTCTGACCGGCTACCGCATCGACGTGGCTGGCGCGGTGGAGGAGAGCAGCAAGGGCCAGGGCTCGATTGCCGCCGGCGTGCCCATCATGCTGTTCATCACCTTCACGCTGCTGATGCTGCAACTGCAGAGCTTCAGCCGCGCCATGCTGGTGTTCCTGACCGGACCGCTGGGCATGGCGGGGGTGGCGGGCGCCTTGCTGGCGCTCAACCGGCCCTTCGGCTTTGTGGCCTTGCTGGGCGTGATTGCACTCATGGGCATGATCCAGCGCAACTCGGTGATCCTGATCGACCAGATCGAGCAGGACCGCGCCAAGGGCATCCCGGCCTGGGATGCGATCGTGGACAGCGCGGTGCGCCGTATGCGCCCCATCGTGCTGACCGCCGCTGCCGCCGTGCTGGCCATGATTCCGCTGTCGCGCTCGGTGTTCTGGG
>JAYRLJ010000128.1:0-8159 GCA_041905305.1 Hylemonella sp.
CCAGAGTTCGTGACGGTGCGCCACGGCCCGCTGGAAGGCGTGTGGCAGGGTGTGGTGCGAACCTGGGAAGTTTCGGCGCTGTCCTTGCGCATGATGGGGCGCATGCTCGTTGGCGAGGCCTCCCTGAAGAACCTCAGCGGGCCGCTGACGATTGCCGACTATGCAGGGCGTTCGGCCAGCCTGGGGCTGACCCAGTACTTGACCTTTCTGGCGCTGATCAGCGTCAGTCTTGGCGTACTGAATCTTCTGCCTTTGCCAGTCCTCGATGGGGGGCACCTGATGTATTATCTTTGGGAGGGTTTGACAGGGAGAGCTGTCTCCGAGGCATGGCTGGAGCGCCTGCAGCGTGGCGGCATCGCGATTCTGGCGGCCATGATGGCTGTCGCCCTGTTCAATGACCTTGCCCGCTTATGGGGTTGACGGCCGCGCCGCCTCAGCCAGGACCGGACCACTTCTGAACAAGAACATGCATATCAAGCGCTTTTGCCTGCGTACGACGGCCGCACTCGTAGCTCTGTTTTTCATGATCCACGCGGCGTGGGCAGTGGAGCCATTCCAGGTGCGCGACATCCGTGTCGAGGGTTTGCAGCGGGTCGAGCCGGGGACGGTGTTTGCCTCGCTGCCACTGCGGGTGGGCGACACTTACAGTGACGACAAGGCCGCCGCGGCGATCCGCGCCCTGTTCGGCCTCGGTCTGTTCAAGGACGTGCGCCTGGAGGTCAGCGGCGACGTGCTGGTAGTCATCGTCGAGGAGCGTCCGACGGTGGCGGACGTCGAGTTTGTCGGCACCAAGGAGTTCGACAAGGACGTCCTCAAGAAGGCCATGCGCGAGGTCGGCCTCACGGAGGGGCGTCCTTATGACAAGGCGCTGCTGGATCGTGCCGAGCAGGAACTCAAGCGGCAATACATCAACCGCAGTCTTTACGCGGCGGAGGTGGTCACCACCGTGACGCCGATCGAGCGCAACCGGGTCAATCTGACGTTCAATGTGACGGAGGGTGAGCCGGCCAAGATCAGCGAGATCCGGATCGTTGGCAACAAGGCGTTTTCCGAAGGAACGCTGCGTGACCAGTTCGATCTGAACACAGGCAACTGGATGAGCTGGTACACCAAGTCGAACCGCTATTCGCGTACCAAGCTGAATGCCGATCTGGAGACGCTGCGCTCCTATTACCTGACGCGCGGCTACTTGGAGTTCCGTATCGACTCCACCCAGGTGGCCATCGCACCGAACAAGCAGGACATCTCGATCACGATCAACCTGACCGAAGGCGAGCGCTATGTGGTGTCCGGCGTCAAGCTGGAGGGCAACTACCTTGGTCGTGAGGACGAGTTCAAGGCATTGGTCACCATCCGCCCGGGTCAGCCCTACAACGCCGATCAGGTCGCCGAGACGACCAAGGCCTTCACCGAGTATTTCGGCAAGTTCGGCTTTGCTTTTGCCCGCGTGCAGTCGCGCCCGGACATCGACCGCAGTAACAACCAGGTGTCGCTGGTGCTGCAGGCCGATCCGTCTCGCCGTGCCTATGTGCGGCGCATCAACGTCGAGGGCAACAACCGCACGCGGGACGAGGTCGTGCGCCGGGAGTTCCGTCAGTTCGAAGCTTCCTGGTACGACAGTGACAAGATCAAACTGTCGCGTAACCGGGTTGACCGTCTGGGCTACTTCAAGCAAGTCGAGGTGGAGACGAACGAGGTGCCGGGATCGCCGGACCAGGTGGACCTGACGATGAAGGTGGAGGAGAAACCCACCGGCAGTTTGTCGCTGGGCGCGGGTTTTTCCAGTAACGACGGCTTGGGCTTGATGCTCGGTATCAACCAGCAGAACGTGTTCGGTTCCGGTAATTCACTGGGTATGCAGGTCAACACCAGCAAGCTGAACCGCAGCATCATTTTCAACACCACCAACCCGTACTTCACGCAGGATGGCGTGTCGCGCACGATCGACCTGTACCACTTGGTGTCGCGTCCCTACCTGGATCAGGATGCCTATTCGGTCGAAACGACCGGTACCAGCTTGCGTTTTGGCATCCCCTTGACCGAGCGTGACACAGTCTATCTGGGGGGGGGCGTGGAGCGCACGACCATCGTCACTGGCACTTATCTGCCGCAGAGATTCCTAGACTACGCGAATGAGTTTGGCTATGCCAGTACCGGTGTCCCGCTGACGCTGGGCTGGGCTCGTGACGAGCGTGATAGTGCCCTGGTGCCCACACGAGGCGTCTTTCAGCGCGGTGGTCTTGAGTGGAGCGTGGGCGGCGAGGTCCGTTATGCCCGTGGTACCTATCAGTATCAACAGTACTTCCCCCTGACCAAGCAGTACACCTTTGCGTTCAATGGTGATCTCGGTCTGGGGCAGGCCACGGAAGGTAAAACCTACCCTGTGTTCAAGAACTTCTATGGTGGCGGCCTGGGGTCGGTGCGTGGCTTCGAGGCGGGCAGCCTGGGGCCGCGGGATCCATCCTCTGACTTGGTGTTGGGCGGCACCAAGAAGGTTAATTTCAACTTCGAGTTGCAGGCGCCGTTCCCGGGCACTGGCAACGACCGAACCCTGCGCATGTACGGCTTCGTCGATACCGGCAATATCTTCGGCTCGAACGAGGACATCCTGTTCGAAAAGTTCCGCGCCTCCGCGGGTATCGGCATCAGTTGGATTTCACCCATGGGTCCCTTGCGCCTGGCCTTTGCAACGCCCCTGCGCAAGTTCGATGGCGATAGAATCCAGACCGTGCAATTTCAGATTGGAACCTCTTTCTAATGAAACATTTTTCCCTACATACCGGTTTGGCAGCGCTGCTGAGCTTGTTGGCTATGATGGCGCCGGCGCAGGCTCAGGAGTTTCGCCTGGGTTTTGTCAGCCTGGATCGCATCATTCGCGAGGCCGCGCCGGCCAAGAACGCCCAGACCAAGCTGGAGCAGGAGTTCTCCCGGCGTGAGAAGGAGTTGAATGACCTGGGCGCCAGCATCAAGAGTTCGGCCGAAAAGCTGGAGCGCGAGGCGCCGACGCTGTCGGAGAGCCAGCGTGCTGCCCGCCAGAAACAGCTGGTCGAGCAGGACCGTGACTTCCAGCGCAAGCGCCGTGAGTTCCAGGAAGACTTGAATGCGCGCCGCAACGAGGAGCTGCAGCAGGTGTTTGAGCGCGCCAATCGCGTGGTCAGGCAGTTGGCCGAGGCGGAAAAATACGACCTCATCTTGCAGGAAGCGGTCTACATCAATCCCAAGCATGACATCACTGACAAGGTGATCAAGGCCCTGAACGGCGCCAAGTAAGCTTTTGCGGGTACGGCGCGTGTGGCACTACGACTAGGCACCATTGTTGAAGCGCTCGGGGGCGTGCTGCATGGCGACCCCGAGCTGCAGATACAGGCGCTGGCACCCCTGGAGTCGGCCGAGCCGCAGGGCCTGAGCTTTCTCAGCCACCCCAAGTACCAGCAGCAACTGGCGACCACACGGGCCGGTTGTGTGATCGTCAGTCCCCAGATGCAAGCTGCGGCGCAGGCGCGCGGTGCCTGCATCGTGGCGGAGAATCCCTACCTCTATTTCGCCCGGGTGACCCAGCTCTGGCGGCGTGCGCAGCAGCAGTCGGCCGGGCCGCGAATTCATCCGAGTGCGGTGGTCGACCCGGACGCCCATATCGATCCGTCAGCGCAGATCGGACCGCTTTGTGTGGTCGAGCGCGGCGCACGCATCGGGGCCCAGACGGTGCTCAAATCGCGTGTCACGGTCAGCGAGGACTGCGTGGTCGGCGAACGCTGCATTCTGCATCCGGGCGTGGTGATCGGAGCCGACGGCTTCGGTTTTGCCAAAGACGGCGAACGCTGGGAGAAGATCGAGCAACTGGGCGCGGTGCGCATCGGCAATGACGTCGAAATCGGCGCCAACACCTGCATCGACCGCGGCGCCCTGTCTGACACAGTGATCGAGGACGGCGTCAAGCTCGACAACCTGATCCAGATCGGCCACAACGTCAGGGTTGGCCGCAACACGGCCATGGCCGGCTGTGTGGGCGTGGCCGGCAGCGCGACCATCGGTGCCAACTGCACCATAGGCGGCAGTGCTGGCGTGCTGGGACATCTCACGATTGCTGACAACGTGAACGTGTCGTCGTTCTCGCTCGTCACGCGCTCGATCCACAAACCCGGCCATTACACCGGTTTCTTTCCCCTGGAAGACAACGCATCCTGGGAAAAGAATGCCGCCACCCTCAAGCAGCTCTCCACGCTGCGCGAGCGCGTGCGCGCGCTGGAAAAGGAATTGAAGGAAACAAAGACATGACGACGATGGACATCCACCAGATTCTCAAGAAACTGCCGCACCGCTACCCCATCCTGCTGGTGGATCGCGTGCTGGAAGTGGAGAAGGGCAAGCGCATCAAGGCGATCAAGAATGTCACGATTAACGAGGACTTCTTCAATGGTCACTTTCCGCACCGTCCGGTCATGCCGGGTGTGCTGATGCTCGAAGCCCTGGCACAGACGGCGGCGCTGCTGTCGTTCGAGACGCTGGGCGAAACGCCCGACGACAAGACCGTCTACTATTTTGCCGGCATTGACGGCGCGCGCTTCAAGCGCCCGGTGGAGCCGGGTGACCAGCTCATCCTGGAAGTCGAACTCGAGCGCATGAAGGCCGGCATCTTCAAGTTCAAGGCCTGGGCCAGCGTGGGCGAGGAGCGTGCGGTGGAAGCCGAGCTCATGTGCACCATGCGAAAAATTGCCTGAGGGCACGGCGTGGCACAGATCCATCCGACGGCCATCGTCGATCCTGGCGCCGAACTCGACAGCACGGTCAGCGTCGGTCCTTACAGCATCGTCGGGCCGCATGTGAAGATCGGCGCGGGCACGAGTATCGCCTCGCACTGCGTCATCGAAGGTCACACGACCATCGGTCGCGACAATCGCATCTACCAGTTCGTCTCGCTCGGCTCGGACAACCAGGACAAGAAGTACCAGGGCGAGCCCTGCGAGCTCGTCATCGGCGATCGCAACACCATCCGTGAGTACAGCACCTACCACATCGGCACGGTGCAGGGCGGCGGCATCACCCGGCTGGGCAACGACAACTGGATGATGGCGTATACCCATCTGGCGCATGACTGTCTGGTGGGCAACCACTGCATCTTCGCCAACAACACCCAGCTGGCCGGCCATGTGGTGGTGGGCGACTGGGTGATCCTGGGCGGCTTTACGGTGGTGCACCAGTTCGTGCGCATCGGTGCACACAGCATGACGGGCATGTGTTCCTTGTTGTTCGGCGACCTGCCGCCATTCGTGATGTGTCTGGGCCAGCCGGCCGAAGCACGCTCGATGAACTTCGAAGGCTTGCGCCGGCGCGGTTTCACGCCGGATCGCATCAGCGCGGTCAAGGCCATGCACAAGGCGCTGTACCGTGATGGCTTGACGCTGGAGCAGGCGCAGGCGCAGATTGCCACGCTGAGCGCGCGCTATCCGGAGGCGGCGCCGGACGTGGCGCTGATGCAGGACTTCCTGGCGCAGACCACGCCGCAGCGTGGCATCGTACGTTGACGCCATGGCCGCGACGCCCACTTCTGCCGCCGCTGTCGCGGCTGCGCCGCGCGTGGCCATGGTGGCCGGCGAGACCTCGGGCGACCTGCTGGCCGGTCTGTTGCTGGATGGCCTGAAGGCACGCTGGCCGGCGCTCACAGCGGGAGGCATCGGCGGCGCCCAGATGGCGCGGCGCGGCTTCCAGGCCTGGTGGCCGAGCGACAAGCTGGCCGTGCGCGGCTATGTCGAGGTGTTGCGCCACTACCGTGAGATCGTCGGCATCCGCGCGCAACTTAAGGAGCGCCTGCTGCACGAGCGACCAGATGTTTTCATTGGTGTCGATGCACCGGACTTCAACCTCGCGCTGGAGCAGCGTCTCAAGGAAGCGTCTATCCGGACGGCGCATTTCGTCTGCCCCTCGATCTGGGCCTGGCGGCCGGAGCGTATCGAGCAGATCAAGCGCAGCGTGGACCATGTGCTGTGCATCTTTCCCTTTGAGGTCGAGCTGTTGGCGCGTCATGGCGTGGCGGCCACCTACGTAGGCCATCCGCTGGCCAACGTGATCCCCGCCGAGCCGGACAAGGCGGCGGCGCGTGCAGCCCTCGGCCTCGCCGCGGACGACGGTGTGGTGGCCATTCTCCCCGGCAGCCGGCGCTCCGAGGTGCAGTACCTGGCCGAACGCTTCTTCCGGGCTGCGGCCCTGCTGCGGCAGCAGCGCCCCGGCTTGAAGTTTGTCGTGCCGGCCATCCCTAGCCTGCAGGCACAGATTGCCGAGGTGGCACAACGCATCGGCATGGCGTCGCACCTGCAGATCGTGAGCGGCCAGTCGCACACCGTGCTGGCGGCCTGTGACGTGACGCTGATCGCCAGCGGTACGGCCACGCTGGAGGCCGCACTGTTCAAGCGTCCGATGGTGATTGCCTACGCCATGCACTGGCTGAGCTACCAGCTCATGCGGCGCAAGCAGCTGCAACCCTGGATCGGCCTGCCCAACATCCTGTGCCGCGACGTCGTGGTGCCGGAACTGATCCAGCAAGAAGCGTCGCCGCAGAAACTGGCCGACGAAGTCGGCGCCTGGCTCGATGCACCGCAGCGCGTGCAGGCGCTGCAACAACGTTTCACCGCGCTGCACGACGAGCTGCGGCGCGATACTTCCCGACTGGCTGCCGATGCGATCGCGCAAGTTCTTGCAGGCTGAGCAGGCCTCCTTCATGTGGGACACGCCGGGCCTGGTGGCCGGCGTGGATGAGGCTGGCCGCGGGCCGTTGGCCGGGCCGGTGGTCGCCGCGGCGGTGATCCTCGACGACCTGAACCCGATTCAGGGCTTGGCCGATTCGAAGAAGCTCACGGCCGCGCGACGCGAAAAACTCTACGACGAGATCCGTGCCAAGGCGCTGTGCTGCTCGATCGCCGAGGCCAGTGTGGAGGAGATCGACAACCTCAACATCCTGCAGGCGACCATGCTGGCCATGCGCCGGGCGGTGGAGGGGTTGCGTCTGAAGCCGACCAAGGTGCTGGTGGACGGCAATCGCCTGCCGGTGCTGGACGTGCTGGCCGAGGCCATCGTCAAGGGCGATGCCAAGGTGCCGGCCATCTCGGCTGCGTCCATCCTTGCCAAAGTGCACCGCGATCGTTGGTGTGCCGAGTACGACCGCGAGTTTCCGCAGTACGGCTTTGCTGCCCACAAGGGCTACGGCACCGCTGAGCACATTGCCGCGCTGCGCGAACACGGTGCCTGCCCGCAGCATCGCAAATCCTTTGCGCCCGTTTCCGGAGTGTTGCGATGAGTGCGGGTCAGACTACCGTCATCAGCTCCCGTGACAACCCGCTGCTCAAGGAGTTGCGCAAGTTGGCGCAGGACAGCACGGCCTACCGCAAGGCGGGCCGGTTCTGGGTCGAGGGTGATCACCTGTGTCGTGCCGCGCTGGCCCGTGGCTGGCGCCCGACGTTGGCTGTGTTTTCCGAGTCTTTTTGGTCTTCTGCGCCTGAGCAGCTTGCGCAGGCCGCTATCAAAACCATAGTGGTCCCGAATGCTCTGTTCGCCGGTATCAGCGGCCTGGAGTCACCGGCCGGCATGGGCTATGTCTTTGACCTGCCGCAGGCTGCCGGCGTGCAGGCGGGCGTGGCGACGGTTATCCTGGATCGCGTGCAGGACGCCGGCAACGTCGGCTCCATCCTGCGCAGTGCTTCGGCCTTCGGCTTTCGACAGGTGGTCGCGCTCAAGGGTACGGCGGCGCTGTGGAGTCCCAAGGTGCTGCGTGCCGGCATGGGCGCGCATTTCGCGCTGCAGCTCGTGGAAGGTGCCGAACTCGCTGATCTCGATGCCCTGGGCCTGCCGCTGCTGGTCACCAGTTCACACCAGGGGGAGCTGATCCAGCACCAGCGCCTGCCCTGGCCCTGCGCCTGGGTTCTTGGCCACGAAGGGCAGGGGGTGGGGGAGGTGCTGCAGGCGCGCGCGACTCATTTTGTGCGTATCGGCCAGCCCGGCGGCGAGGAGTCGCTCAACGTGGCGGCCGCGGCGGCGATCTGCTTGCACGCGAGTGCCGTTGTAGCCGCGGGTTAAACCCCTTCATCCGTTTCGAGCCAGCATGGTGGCAGGCTGACAGGGGTGGGGCTGGCGCCTCATGGTGTGCCACAAATCGTTGCCAGCCCCACCCC
>JAYRLJ010000527.1:0-1551 GCA_041905305.1 Hylemonella sp.
TTGTCGCTTCGACGCGCATGCGTCGTTGCCGGCCTGTGCCTTGGCCTGTCCGTGGCCGCGCAGGCCCAGTCCAACACACCTGCACCCGTTTCCCTGCGTCAGGCGCTTGACGCGGCCTGGGCACTGAGCCCCGTAGCGCGTGCAACCACCAGCCGCCAGGCCGAGCTGCAGGCGCGCGCTGACGCAGCCCGTGGTTTGCTGTCCGGCAGCCCGTCCGCTACCCTCGCGCACCGCACTGACCGCTTGCAAGCCAACGGCGGCCTGCGCGAATACGAGGCCGAAATTGGCCTGCCGCTGTGGAACCCGGGCATGCGCCACGCCACGCAACGCCAGGTCACCGCCGATGCTGCCTTGCTGGATCAGCAGAATGAACTGGCCCGGCTCAAACTGGCAGGCGAACTGCGCGAAGCCGCAGGGCAACTGGCGACACTGCAGGCCGAACGCGCGCTGGCCGAGCGCAAGCTCGACGAAGCCACGCGTCTGGCCACAGACACCGAGCGCCGCGTCAAGGCGGGCGACATCGCTCGCGTGGACCTCCTGCAGACCCAAAGTGCCGCCAGGCAGGCGGAAAGCCTGTTGGCCCAGGCAGACGCTTCGCTGCAGCGAGCTCGCCATCACTGGCGCAGCCTCACAGGGCTGAGTGCTGCGCCCGAAGGCGGTGAGCAACCTGGCACCGCCACTGCACACCCCGGCCTGTTGGCGGCGCAGGCCCAGGTGCGCAGCGCGCAGATGCGCATGGCGCTGACCGACGCCGACCGGCGCGACCCGATGGAGCTTGGCGTGGGCGTGGCACGCGAACGCGCTGCTGCCGGTGCGCCGGGTGAAACCACGATGCGATTCGCCTTGCGCATCCCGTTCGGCGGCGACACCCGCAATGCCGCCAAGCTGGCGGCGGCCCGAGCCGAGCTGGATGCCGCCGAGGCAGAGGCCGACGCCCTGCAACGCCAGATCGATGCCGAGCGCGAAAGCACCCGCATCCAGCTGGATGCTGCCCGCCGCAATGAAGTGCTGACCGCGCAGCGCGCCGCACTGGCGGGCCAGGCGCAGGCACTGATCGCCAAGGCCCACCAGCTGGGCGAAGCAGACTTGCCCACCCGCATGCGTGCCGACAACGACAAATACGATGCCGACCTCGCGCTGGCCCGCGCCCGCATTGACACCGCGCGCGCCATCGCCCAACTGAACCAAGCCCTCGGACTGCTCCCATGAAACTGCTGAACCAAGTCAAGAACCGGGCCGTTGCCCGCGTCAAAAGTGCACAAATCGCCACGCTGGCCGTGCTCCTTGCAATGGCTGCGACCTTTGCCGTGGCCGGCCCAGGGCATGACCACGGTGACGAAGCGCCAGCAGCATCGGGCACGGCATCGCCGCGCGTGACCAGTCATTCAGACCTGTTTGAGCTGGTAGCCATCGTGGACGCCGGCGTCATGACCGTCTACCTGGACCGCTATGCCAGTAATGAGCCGGTGTCGGGGGCCAGGATCGAGGTTGAGGCTGGTGCAGCCAAGGGCGTAGCCACGGCGCAACCCGACGGCACCTACCGCTTTGAAC
>JAYRLJ010000528.1:0-1544 GCA_041905305.1 Hylemonella sp.
AACACCTTTTGCGACATCGCCTCAACATCGCGGCTTTGCCAGTAGGCGACGAAATCCGCGAACGTTAGGGTCTTGATCAGCATCTACCAAGGTGAAAAGTAGTGCCGCCTCGACGTTGCTTTCACCTGTACGAAAACCATTCCATCAGGGACACCAAAGAGTGCAAGCTACAGCGGGGAAACGATCCTGCTGAAGTCCGCGTTAACGCAGACGAGATTAAGTCGTGTCGAGGCGGCGCGTGCATTATGCGCAGGCAAGACAGCCCTCTGAAATCGGGCCGAGGCTGATGGAGCTTGTGCGGCCCAGAGTCGTGCTGGAGCTCGCCGAAGGCGACGAGGCTTGGCATCGCCAGTTCGTCGCACGCAACAGCTGTATGCCCGATGGCATTCGCCGGGGATCTTCAGCGCAGCAATCGGCCAATTCGTGGCCAAACTTGCGATTGGGCATATCGGCGGCTTCGCGCCAAGATATGCCCAACTTCCCAGCGAAGGCTGGCTCAACCAGCGGCAGAGGTGGCGCGACCGGCAAGAATCGAACTTGCGACGCGGCCTTCGGAGGGCCGCATGATATCCACTTCACCACGGTCGCAGCGAAGCCGGCCATTCTAGGGGCTAAAGCGCGCCGCTATACTTCTGCGCCCTTTTCGAGGGTCCGAAACACAAGAGCCACAAGAGGACGGCATGAGCCACGACACCCACGAAGCCCACGATTCCCACGAAGGCCCCATCAAGACCCCGAAGCAACTGGCCTGGGCCGTGTTCTTCGCTTTTGTGGTGCCCATCGTCGTGATCATCTTGCTGGCCAATTACGTGTCCGGCCAGTTCAAGCCGGCTGCCGGCAGCGACAGCCTGGAAGCCGAGCGCGTCGCCGAGCGCCTCAAGCCCATCGGTCATGTGGAAGTGAAGGCCGCGGGTGACATGGCCGCCATGAAGACCGGCGAGCAGGTCTACCAAGCGCAGTGCGCAGCCTGCCACGGCACCGGTGCGGCCGGCGCACCCAAGCTGGCCGATGCGGCCGCTTGGGGCCCCCGCGTGAAGACGGGCTTTGAGGCCCTCGTCAACTCGGCCCTGAAGGGCAAGGGTGCCATGGGTGCCCAGGGCGGCGGCGACTTCTCCGATTTCGAGATCGCGCGCGCCGTGGTCTACATGGCCAACCAGGGTGGTGGCAAGTTTGACGAGCCCAAGGCCCCGGCGGCCCCCGCTTCGGCCGCTCAGTAAGCATTCGGCCTGCAGATGAAAGCCGCCCCACCGGGCGGCTTTTTCGTTTACGGCCGCAGCTTGAAGCCGAAACGCTGCGGCAGCTCGGCGCGCAGCAGCTCCTGCGGCAGCCACTCGCCGCGCTCGATGCGGTCGGCCGCCAGACCCATGTCCTGGCTGTGCACCAGGCCCAGGCCGCGCGGCGTGTGCAGGTACAGCCAGCCTTGTTCGTCCAGCCAGCAGCTCAAGGCCTGCAGTACCTCGCCGGTATGGGCCTGGATGCGCCCATCGTCCAGCAGGCGCAGCACCAGGGGCGCGGCTTCAAGCTCCACGTCGACGCGCTGCGGG
>JAYRLJ010000529.1:0-1543 GCA_041905305.1 Hylemonella sp.
CACCCTCGCCCGCGAGGTGGCGCACAGCGATGCGCCGATGATCTTCCTGAACATCGGTGAGCCCGACTTCACCGCCCCGCCGCTGGTGCAGCAGGCCGCCGAACGTGCCGTGCGCGAGGGCCGCAGCCAGTACACCGACGCCACCGGCCTGCCAGCGCTGCGCGAGCGCATCAGCGCCTGGTACGCCCAACGCTTCGGACTGCGCGTACCCGCCAGCCGCATCGTCGTGACGGCCGGTGCCTCGGCCGCCTTGCAGCTGGCCTGCCTGGCACTGATCGAAGCCGGCGACGAAATCCTGATGCCGGACCCGAGCTACCCCTGCAACCGGCACTTCGTCAGCGCCGCCGAGGGCACAGCCGCGCTGCTACCCACCACGGCAGCCGAGCGCTTCCAGCTCAGCGCCGCCCAAGTGCAGGCGGCCTGGAACGAACGCACGCGCGGCGTGCTGCTGGCCTCGCCCTCCAACCCCACCGGCACCTCCATCGACCCGGCCGAGCTGCGCCGCATCCATGAGGTGGTGCGCGCGCGCGGCGGCATCACGCTGGTGGACGAGATCTACCTGCCCCTGAGCTATGACGACCGCTACGGCCAGAGCGCGCTGGCCATCGGCGACGACATCATCAGCATCAACAGCTTCTCCAAGTACTTCAACATGACGGGCTGGCGCTTGGGCTGGCTGGTGCTGCCAGAGGCCCTGGTGCCGGTGGTCGAGCGGCTGGCACAAAACCTCTACATCTGCCCCAGCACCATCGCCCAGCACGCCGCGCTGGCCTGCTTCGAGGAAGAAAGCCTGGCCGAGTACGAGCGCCGCCGTGCCGAGTTCAAGGCCCGGCGCGACTTCTTCATTCCGGCTCTCAATGAACTGGGCCTGAAGGTGCCGGTCATGCCCGACGGCGCCTTCTACGCCTGGGCCGATTGCACGCAGGCCTGCGCCAAACTCGGCGTTAAGGACAGCTGGGACCTGAGCTTTGCACTGATGCAGCAGGCCCATGTGGCGGTGACACCCGGGCGCGACTTCGGCAGCGCCGACACCGGGCGCTTCATCCGCTTCTCTACCGCCAACTCGCTGGCGCAACTGCAGCAAGCCATTGAGCGGCTGCGTCCCCTGCTCACCTGAGTTCGCCATGGCGTTCGAACTCCCGATTCGCGTCTACTGGGAAGACACCGATGCCGGCGGCATCGTGTTCTACGCCAACTACCTCAAGTTCTTCGAGCGCGCCCGCACTGAGTGGCTGCGCACGCTGGGCGTCGGCCAGCGGGCCCTGCGAGACAGCACCGGCGGCATGTTCGTGGTCAGTGAAGCGCAGCTCAAGTACCACCGATCAGCCCGGCTCGACGATGAACTGATCGTTACAGCTGCGTTGCAGGAGCGCGGCCGCGCATCGCTGACAATTGCCCAGCAGGCCTTGCGCAAAACTGCCGGCAACCCTGAACTGCTGTGCGAGGGCCTCATCCGCATCGGCTGGGTCGATGCCGCTGCCATGAAACCTGCAAGAATTCCGACTTCCGTCCTGAACGTCCTCAAATGAACCAAGACCTGTCC
>JAYRLJ010000129.1:0-4749 GCA_041905305.1 Hylemonella sp.
AGAAGGTGTTCTACCCCCTGAGCGCACTGGTGATGGTGGTGCTGGCCCTGCCCTTTGCCTACCTGCACTTCCGCAACGAAGGCATCTCGGTCTACGTCTTCGGCGGCGTCATGGCCGGCATCAGCTTCTTCTTCCTCAACAATGTCTTTGGCTACATCGGCGAGCTGCGCCACTGGGTACCCTGGCTCACCGCCGCCCTGCCCGGCATGATCTACACCCTGCTCTCGCTGGCCACTTTCGGCTGGCTGGTGTTGCGGAGGTAATCGACCATGCCAACGTCCCGACACGGCATCATCCTGTTCGCCCACGGCTCGCGCGACCCGCTGTGGCATCGCCCCATGGAGGCGGTGGCCGCGCGCATTGCCGCGCTGGATCCCCAGGCCGCGGTTCGCTGCGCCTACCTGGAGCTGACCACGCCCGACCTGCCGGCCTGTGCTGCCGCGATGGTGGCAGAAGGCGTGTCGCACATCACCGTCCTGCCCCTGTTCCTGGGCGTCGGCAAGCATGCGCGCGAAGACCTGCCGCAGCTGCTGGCCGCACTCATGAACCGGCATCCTGCCGTGACGTTCACGCTGCAGCCGGCGATCGGCGAAGACGCCCGCGTGGTCGACCTGCTGGCCCGCATGGCATTGGGCCGCGACTGAGCCCGAACCGCAGCGCCGCTGCGTACAATCCGCCGGTCCATGTCACTCACCGCGCTCTCCTCCCGTACGGTTTTCCTCGCGCTGCTGACCGCGTCGCTCGCTGTGGCCATGCTGCCAGTGCTGTGGCCGCAGCTGGACATTGCGGCGGCGGCCTATTTCCTGCAGCCCAATCCGCCCGTCAACCCGGCGCAGTGGAAGTGGGTGGAACTGGTCAACGAGTACGTGCCGGACATCTTCCGCACCCTGGCGCTGCTGAGCCTGCTGGGCTGGATCATCGTCAGCCTGCTGCGCCGCTGGCGCCCGGCCGGCATCGCGCTGGCTTTCGTCGGCATCTCGTTGCTGCTTGGCCCCGGCTTCGTCACCTGGGCCGTGAAGGAGCACACCTTGCGCGCCCGCCCGTTCGACGTGGTGGAGTTCGGCGGCGACCGCCAGTTCACCCCGGCGCTCACGCAGGCCCAGCAATGCGTCGACAACTGTGCCTTCACCAGCGGCCATGTGGCCTGCGGCTTCTTCTTTGCCTCACTCATGCTGCTCGACCCGCGTCGCCGCGGGCGCTGGATCGCCACCGGGCTGGTGCTGGGCGCCTTGGTCGGCGTGGCGCGCATGTCGGTCGGTGCGCATTGGCTCAGTGATGCGCTCTGGGCCCTGCCCATCACGCTAGCAACCAGCGGTCTGGTGTGGGCGGTGCTGAACTTCTTCTACAAGTACGGGCGGCGCCCGGGTCGGGACTAGCCACATGCTGCCTGCACTGATCCGCCTCATGCGGCCGCACCAGTGGCTGAAAAACGCCTTCGTCTTCGCCGGTCTGCTGTTTGCCCATGCCTGGGACAACGTCGAGTTGCTGCAACGCACCGCGCTGGCCTTCGCCGCCTTCTGCTGCCTCTCCAGCTTGGTCTACATCCTCAATGACTGGCGTGACCGCGCCGACGATGCCCTGCATCCGACCAAGCGCCTGCGCCCGTTGGCCAGCGGCGCGGTCAGCCCACTCGCCGCGCTGGTATTGGCAACGGCCCTGGGCGTCGCGGGGGTGGCCTTCGCTGTCGACAACCCCACCCTGCTGCTGCTGTTGGCCCTCTATGTGGCACTCAACCTGGCCTATTCCTGGCGCCTGAAGCATGTACCGGTGGTGGATGTGTTCATCATCGCCAGCGGCTTCATGCTGCGACTGCTGGCCGGCACGGCGGCCGTCGGCATCCCACCCTCGCGCTGGCTGTTGCTCACGGGCCTGTTCATTGCGCTGTTCCTGGGCTTTTCCAAGCGCAAGGCCGAGACCTTCCACACCCCCGAGCAGCAGCGCGCCGTGCTGGAGCACTATCCCTCGGCCCTGCTGGACGTGCTGATGGCCGTCACCATGACGGCCACCATCACCATGTACAGCCTGTACGCCACCAGCGCCGAGGCGCTGGCCATGCACGGCGAGCGGCTGGTCTACACCGTGCCGGTGGTGATCTTCGGCCTGCTGCGCTACGCCTATCAGGTGCACCGCGGCCGCGGTGAGGACGTGGCGCGCGATCTGCTGCGCGACCCCTGGATCCTGCTGGCAGGCGCACTCTGGCTGGCGCTGTTTCTGGGTTCCCTGCTTTGAAGTTGCCGCTCAAGCAGCTGCTGCTCGCGCTGGGCGCCGCGGCCGCAGCCTATGCGCTGGTCCTGCTGTTGACCAGCAGCACGCCGCCACAGGCGGTGCTGAGCCAACTGGCCACGCCCACTGGCGTGCTGGCCGCCGGCCTGTGCTGCCTCAACTACGTGCTGCGCGGCCTGCGCTGGCGACAGTGGATGGCGCACTACGGGCGTCCGCTCGGCCCGCTGGAGGGCCTGCGCATCTATCTGGCCGGCTACACCTTCACGCCCACGCCGGGCAACATCGGCGAAGCGGCCCGCGGTCTGCTGCTGGCAAAACAGCCGCTGGGGGCGATGCAAAGCCTGTCCATCTTCGGTGCCGAACGGCTGGCTGACCTGCTGGCCCTGCTGCTGCTCACGCTGCCAGGCGTGTGGTGGCTGCTCGCCCTGCCGCAAGTCGGCGGGCTACCGCTGCTGGCGGTGGGTCTGGGGGCGGCGGCGCTGCTGGCCGCAGCCGCCTTGCTCAAGCTGCGCCCGGACTTGCTGGCGCGCTGGCCCTGGCTGCAACAAGCCTGGGCCTGCCTGTCCACCCGGCCGCTGCGCTGGCTGCTGCTCACCGTCGTGGCCTGGGCCGCCCAGGGGCTGGCGGTGTGGTTGGTGTGCCGCGAACTCGGCCTGGCGCTCGACCCGCTGCTGGCCACCGGTTTTTACGCGCTGGCCATGGTGGGCGGCGCCTTGTCCATGCTGCCGGCCGGCCTGGGTGGCATGGAAGCCCTGCTGACGGGCCTGCTCGTCGCCCACGGCGCTGAACTCGGCCAGGCGGTGGGCATCACCGTGCTGGTGCGCCTGCTCACGCTCTGGCTCGCGGTGGCCATCGGGGTGGCGGCACTGCTTTATAGTGCGGCGTTCCGCCAAGACCTGAGCTTGCGCTGAAGACCACTTGTCACTCCTGCGCGTCCTGCCTGCATGTCACCAGTTTCCGAGTCCTCCTTCCCGCTGAACCGCTGGCTGCTCATCACGGCACTGGCCGCACTGGCCCTGCGCTTCTGGATTGCCTACGCCCTGCCCATCACCGGCGACGAAGCCTTTTTCTACTGGTGGGGCGTCTACCCGGACTGGGGCTACTACGACCACCCGCCCATGGTGGGCTGGCTGATCTGGCTCATGCGGCAACTCTTCGGCGAAGCGACCTGGGCCATCCGCCTGCCGGTGGTGCTGCTGCCGCTGGCTGTGGGCGGCCTGTTGTGGTGGGCCCTGAAACCGCTGAGCCGTGAACGCGCCGCCTGGGCCGTGCTGCTGTTCTGGCTGGCACCGATCAACTGGCTCAACAGCCTGATCACCACCGACACGCCGTTGATCTTCTGGTCCCTGCTGTCGGTGGCCCTGCTGGTGCGCGCCGACCGTCGCACGGCCTTCGACGGTCGCGCCGCGCTGCTCTACGCCTTGTCGGGTGTTGCCATCGGCTGCGCTTTCCTGTCCAAGTACTTCTCGGTGGTATTGGGTCTGGCTTACCTGGTGTATTTCGGGTTCTGGCGGCGTGAGCGCTGGGCCGGCCTGCTGCTGATCGTGCTGAGCGCCCTGCCCGGGCCGCTGATCAACCTGTGGTGGAACATGGGCCACGGCTGGGGCAACATCATGTTCAACGCCATCAACCGCAACCAGGACGCCAGCTTTGCCTGGAGCCATCCCTTGGGCTATGTGGGCATGCTGGCCTACCTGCTGACGCCCGCGGTGCTGTGGCTGGGGTTCAGGCACCGCATGGCACTGCGCGAAGCCACCCGCCAGCAGCGTCTGGTGACCGCGTTGATCGTGGTGCCGTTGCTGTTCTTCGCCGTGCTGTCGTTCAAGAAGACCATCGGCCTGCACTGGGTGCTGGCCTTCTACCCCTTCATCTTCGTGCTGCTGGCCTTCGCACTGCCGCAAGCGGCCCTGCGCAGTTGCGCCAAGGGCATGGCCTGGTTCACGGCCCTGCACGTGCTGGCCGTCGTGGCCATCGGTTTCACGCACCTGGAGCAATGGCAGGGCAAGCCGCGCTACTACAGCATGGTGCGCAGCTTCAAGACGGCCGAGCTGCTGGCCCAGGTGCGCACGCCCGACGCCGTGCTGATGGCCGACGCCTACGCCCCTGCTGCCGCCTACGGCTACACCCTCGGCCAGTACATGCCGGTGTTCGGCCCGGGCAAGTTCCACGCGCGGCAGGACGACCTGCTGGTGGACTACGCCCCCTACAACGGCAAGACCATCCGCATCATCGTCTCGGACGGCGAGCCGCCGCCGCTGGACGGCTACCGGCCGTACTTCGACAGCGTCCAGCCCTTGAGCTTCGTGCAGAACGGTGTGACCTTCCACGCCGTCGAAGGCCACAACTTCAAGTACGAGACCTACCGCCAAGGCGTGTTGAAGGAAATCTTCGACCGCTATTACGCCATCCCGAAGTGGCTGCCCATGACCGGCTGCCCGTTCTGTGTGCGCTACTGTGGGCAGGTGCAATGTCCGAGGCCGTGAACCCCGCAGCGGCTGAAGCCACCACCTCCCGCCCGGTGGTGGC
>JAYRLJ010000129.1:4759-8075 GCA_041905305.1 Hylemonella sp.
GGTACGCTTACCCAAAGCGACACCCTGCTGCCCTTCTTGCGCCGACTGCTCGGCCTGCCGACGCTGCTGTGGGTGCTGTTCATCTGCAGCCCCTGGCTGGTGGCCTACGTGCTGCGGCTGACGAGCAACCACCGCGCCAAGGCCGTGCTGCTGAAGGCCGCGCTGGCCGATCGCTCGGTGGCCGAGGTGGAGCGCTGCGCCCGCGCCTTCGTGCAGAACGATCTGTCGCAGCAATGGCGCCCCTGGGGCCTGCGGCAGCTGGTGCAGCACCAGCAGGCCGGCCACCGCTGCGTGCTGGTCACCGCCTCCACCAGCCCTTACATGCATCTGGTCGGCGCCAGCCTGGGTGTGGATGCGGTGCTCTGCACCGAAATGGACGTGGTGGACGGCCGTTACACCGGTCGCATGGCCACGGGCAATTGCCATGGCGAGGAAAAGGTGGCGCGCCTCAGGATTTGGCTGGCTCAGAACGCCGCCACGGCGGCCGACCAGCAACCGGTGTTGTATGCCTACGGTGACACCAAGGGGGATTGGCCGATGCTGAGACAGGCACAGCAGGCTTGGTACCGCGAAAAGCCCTGGGTACCTCACTGACCCCATCCATCGGCCTGGTGTTTAGGCGCCTTGAGCATCTGGCCGCGCCAGGCAGGATCAGAAACTCGCCGCCCATTAGACATCCAGAGCATAATAAACGCTAGTTTTAGCTGAAATTCACCATGAACCTGCACCAATTCCGCTTTGTTCAGGAAGCCGCACGGCACAACCTGAACCTGACCGAGGCGGCCAAGGCGCTGCATACCTCGCAGCCGGGGGTGTCCAAGGCGATCATCGAACTGGAAGAAGAGCTCGGTATCGAGATCTTTGCCCGCCATGGCAAGCGACTCAAGCGCATCACCGAGCCGGGGCAGTACGTGCTCAAGAGCATCGAGCTGATCATGCGTGAGATCGGCAACCTCAAGCGCATTGGCGAGCAGTTCAGCGCCCAGGACAGCGGCACGCTGTCCATTGCCACCACCCACACCCAGGCGCGCTATGTGCTGCCCGAGCCGGTGGCCAAGCTGCGTGCGGCCTGGCCCAAGGTCAACCTGAGCCTGCACCAGGGCACGCCCGACCAGGTGGCGCGCATGCTGATCGACGACGTGGCCGAGATTGGCATCGCCACCGAGTCGCTGGCCAATTACGACGAGCTCGTCACCCTGCCCTGCTACGAATGGCAGCACATGCTGGTGCTGCCGGCCAACCACCCGCTGGCCGGCAAGGCGCGGCTGACGCTGGAAGACATTGCGGCCGAGCCGCTGGTGACCTACCACCCCACCTTCACCGGCCGCACGCGCATCGACCACGCATTCGCCCAGCGCAAGCTGGAGCCGCGCATTGCACTGGAAGCCATCGACTCGGACGTCATCACCACCTACGTTAAGCTGGGCATGGGGCTGGGCATCGTGGCCGAGATGGCGGTGCGCGGCATGCCGACGCAGGCGGCGGACGGCGAGCTGGTGATCCGCCCGCTGGGCCACCTGTTCGGCCAGAACGTGACGCGCGTGGCCTTCAAGCGCGGCGCCTATTTGCGCAATTTCGTCTTCGAATTCGCCGAGATGCTGAGCGAGCGCCTGAGCCGCGACCTGGTGGCGCGCGCGATGACGGGCCATGTGGCGGATTACGAGTTATAGCCCCCCCTGAGGCGCGCTGCGCCTTCCCCCCGCTCATCCTGCGGTGGCGGGGGGACGCACCCGGTGGCCCGGCGAAGCCGGTTCCACGGGTGCCCTGGAAACACTAGCAAGCTTTGCTTATCGTCTGAACATGAATACGAAGACACCTGCACTCACAAGCCGCCTGCCGAACGTCGGCACCACCATCTTCACCGTCATGTCCGCGCTGGCGGCTGAGAAAGGTGCCGTCAACCTCGGCCAGGGCTTCCCCGACTTCGATTGCGACCCGCGCCTGGTCGACGCGGTGACCGAGGCCATGAAGAAAGGACTGAACCAGTACCCGCCGATGACCGGCGTGCCGGTGCTGCGCGAGGCGGTGGCGGCCAAGATCAGCGCGCTCTACGGCCACGCCTATGACGCCAACACGGAGATCACCATCACCGCCGGCGCCACGCAGGCCATCCTGACCACCATCCTGGCCATCGTGCACCCGGGTGACGAGGTGATCGTGCTCGAGCCCTGCTACGACAGCTACGTGCCCAACATTGAGCTGGCCGGCGGCGTGGTGGTGCGCGTGCCGCTCATGCCCGGCACCTTCCGACCCGACTTCGGCAAGATCGCTGCCGCCATCTCGCCCAAGACCCGCGCCATCCTGATCAACAGCCCGCACAACCCCAGCGGCATGGTGTGGACGCGCGAGGAGATGCTGCAACTGCAGGATCTGCTGGACCCGACCGACGTGCTGGTGATCTCGGACGAGGTCTACGAGCACATGGTGTTCGACGGCAAGGCGCATGAAAGCGCAGCGCGCTTTCCCGGCCTGGCCGCGCGCAGCTTCATCGTCTCCAGCTTTGGCAAGACCTACCACGTGACCGGCTGGAAGGTCGGCTATGTGGCGGCCCCGGCGCCACTGACGGCCGAGTTCCGCAAGGTGCACCAGTTCAACGTCTTCACCGTCAACACGCCGGTGCAGTACGGGCTGGCGGCCTACATGGCCGACCCCAAACCGTATCTGGAGCTGCCGGCCTTCTACCAGCGCAAGCGAGACCTGTTCCGCGAAGGGCTGAAGAAGACCCGCTTCCGGATGCTGCCCGGCGAAGGCACCTACTTCCAGTGCGTGGACATTTCCGCCGTGAGTGATTTGAACGAAGCCGAGTTCTGCAAGTGGCTCACCAGCGAAATCGGCGTGGCCGCCATTCCGCTCTCGGCCTTCTACGGCAACGGCTTCGACCAGAAGGTGGTGCGTTTCTGTTTCGCCAAGAAGGACGAGACGCTGCGTACCGCGCTGGAGCGGCTGGCGCGGCTGTGATGAAAGACCCGCGCCAGCTCCCGAGCCTGCTGCTGGTGACATTGCAGTTCGGCCTGCTGGCCGTGCTGGCCTGGCTGGCGCTGCCTGCCATCCTGGCTTGGACCGTCTCTGCGGGGGCTGGGCTGGCAGCCGGTCTGGCGGTGGCACTGGCTGCATGGGCGATCCAGGCCAACCGGCCAGGCAACTTCAACATCCGGCCTGTACCCAAGGAGGGCGGCGTGCTCATCATGCACGGCCCGTACCGCTGGATCCGCCACCCGATGTACACCGCGTTCCTGCTCGGCGCCTGGGCACTGGCGTGGACGGCGGCGCGCGATGCCGCCTGGCTGGCGTGGTATGCCCTGAGCCTGGTGCTGTG
>JAYRLJ010000130.1:0-8064 GCA_041905305.1 Hylemonella sp.
AGCCGATGGTGGTGGCGCTGCTGAAGCGGTGGGCCAGCCGGCCACTGAGCGCCGAGCCCAGCACCATGCCGCTGATCATCGGCACGAACAGCCAGCCAAAGGCGGTTTCCGGCAGTTGCAGCACCTGCACCACGAAGTTGGCCGCACCGGCGATGTACAGCGCAAAGCCAATGAAGGCCGAACCAGTGGCCAACGTGCCGAGCAGGAACTTCGGGTGCCGCGCGGCAGCAAGGTAGTTGCGCGCGATGGTGCCTAGGTGCAACGGCTGGCGCTGCTGCCGCGCCAGGCTCTCGGGCAGTCCACGCCAGCACAGCACCAAGAGCACGGCCCCGAACAGCGTGAGGAAGGCGAAGTTGGCGCGCCAGCCCAGGTGGGCATTGAGGTAGCCGCCCAGTATGGGCGCCACCGCCGGCGCAATGCCGAACACCATCATGATGCCGGCGATCATGCGCTGTGCCTCGGCGCCGTGGAACTGGTCACGCACGATGGCCTGCCCCACCACCATGCCCGCCCCGGCCGACACGCCTTGCAGCACGCGGCACGCCAGCAGCGTGCCAAAGCTCGGCGCCAGCGTGGCGCCGATGGAGGACAGCACGAACAACACCAGCGAGCCCAGTACCACCGGCCGGCGCCCCACGCTGTCCGACAAGGTGCCGTAGAACAGCGACGTCACCGCCTGCGCCAGCAGGAAGGCGCTCAGGGTCTGCTGCACCAGCAGGTCACTGACCGAGAAGGCCAGCGCAATGCTGTGGAAGGACGGCAGGTAGGTGTCGATGGCAAAAGGCGCCACCATGGCCAGGCCGGCCAGCAGGAACGTCAAATAACGGTTGCTCATGTGATTCTCAAAAAAGCCCGCGCGGGTGTCGCGGGCAGCGCCACGGTGGGCGCAGGGTGTCCGTCAGGCGGCGCGTACCGCCGCTGCAATGTCCAGCGAACGCAGGCGCAACGCCGGGTCGTACACGTCGGACACCAGGATGAACTCGTCCGCCTGCGTGACCTGCAGCAGTTGCTCGAAGCCGGCACGCACCGTCTGCGGCCCGCCGATCACGGCCGCGGCCAGGAAGTCGGCAATCGCGCCACGCTCCTGCGGTTGCAGTTGCGCCATGTAGTTCTCCACCGGCGGCGCCAGGCGACCGCGCTTGCCGGTGACGATGCCCAACACGCGCTGGTAGGTGCTGCTGGCCAGAAACTCGGCCTCTTCGTCGCTGGGCGCGGCAATCACCGGCACGCCGATGGCCACGTAAGGTTTGTCCAATGTGGCCGAGGGTTTGAAGCGTTTGCGGTACAGCTCGATCGCCTGCAGCAGGTAGCGCGGCGCAAAGTGCGAAGCAAAGGCATAGGGCAGGCCCATCTCGCCCGCCAGCTGGGCCGAGAACAGGCTGGAGCCCAGCAGCCAGATCGGCACATTGGTGCCGGCACCCGGCATGGCAATCAGGCGCTGGCCCGGCTGCGCCGGGCCCAGCAGGCGCTGCAGCTCGGCCACGTCGCGCGGGAAGTCTTCTTCGGTCTCCACGCGGTCGCGCCGCAGCGCGCGCATGGTCAGCGGGTCGGTGCCGGGGGCACGGCCCAGCCCGAGGTCGATACGGCCCGGGTACAGCTCGGCCAGCGTGCCAAAGGCCTCGGCTACCACCAGCGGTGCGTGGTTGGGCAGCATCACGCCGCCGGAGCCAACGCGGATGGTCTGCGTGCCACCCGCAATGTGGCCCACCAGCACCGCGGTGGCGGAGCTGGCAATGCCCGGCATGTTGTGGTGCTCGGCCAGCCAGTAGCGCGTGAAGCCTAGCGATTCCGCATGCTGCGCCGTGCGCAGCGCAATGCCCAGCGCATCGGCCACCGTGCCGCTCTCGCGCACGGCCACCAGGTCCAGCATGGACAGGGTAATCTGGTTCAGTGATTTCATGCCGCCATTGTCCGCCCAGACGCGACATCCTGCCGGCTGGGGGTCATCCCGCGCCTCACCACCCACGCCCCGGCTCAGTGCCCGTGGCGGTGATGAATGTCGGGGTAATGCGGGTGCTTGTGCGTCAGTGCGGCGTGCACATGGCGGTGCACATGCGGCTCGCGGCCGTCCCAGGCAAAGTCGTGCGTGTGCTGGTGGTGCGCGTCGTGCTGGTGCGCGTGCGTGTGCTCCAGCGGCTCGTGCGTGTGCACATGCTCGTGGCGCTCGCTCAGGTGCAGCCACACGCCCAGCGCCATCAGCGCGCCGGCCAGCGCCAGCGTGGCCGACAGCGGCTCGCCCATCAACACGATGGCCACCACCGCCCCCAGAAACGGCGCGGTGGAGAAATAAGCCCCGGTGCGCGCCGCCCCCAGGCCGCGCAGCGCCAGCACAAACAGCACCAGGCTGACGCCATAGCCCAACAGACCCACCGCCATGGCCGCGCCCACCACACCGGCCGACGGCAGCGCCGCACCGAAGGCCAGCGCCAGGCTGGTGTTCACCACGCCCGCCACCAGCCCCTTGCTGCCGGCCACAAAGAGCGCATCGGACGACGACACCTTGCGCGTCAGGTTGTTGTCGATGGCCCAGCACAGGCAGGCCGCCAGAATGGCCGCCACGCCCCAGGCTTCATCGGCACCCGCCGCAGCCCCGCTGGGCCAGGCCAGCGCCACGCCTCCGGCCACGATGGCCAGCATGCCCGCGACCAGGCGCCGGTCGGCGCTCTCGCGGAACACCCACCAGGCCAGCAGCGCCGTCAGCACCGCTTCGAAGTTCAGCAGCAGCGAGGCGCCAGCACCACTGGTGCGCGCCAGCCCCATCATCAGCGCCAGCGGCCCGAGCACGCCGCCAAACAGGATGGCACCCAGCAGCCAGGGCCATTCAGTGCGCGCCAGTTCCGGGCGCTGCCAACCGCGGTCGCGCAACAGGCGCGCCAGCGTCAGGCCCAGGCCGCTGCCGAGGTAGAGCAGGCCCGCCAGCAGCGCGGGCGACACCGCGCCGCCCAAGAGCTTGGCCACCGGCGTGCTGGCACCGAAGAGCGCCGCGGCGGCCAGGGCATGGAAGATGCTGCGGTTCATGGGGCGCATTGTGCACAGGGCCGGGTGTCAGCCACCGCCCCGCTCAGGGCTCAGCCCAGCCAGGCCAGCAGACCGCCGCCCACGCCGCAGCCCAGCACCACCAGCCAAGGCGGCAGCTTCCAGACCATCAGCGCCACGAAGGCCAGCAGGGCCAGGCCGAAGTCGGCCGGCGTGAAGATGGCGCTGGTCCACACCGGGTGGTACAGCGCGGCCAGCAGCAGGCCGACCACGGCCGCATTGATGCCGGCCAGCGCCGCGCGCGTGCGCCCGTGGCGGCGCAGCGGCTCCCAGGACGGCAAGGCGCCGGCCACCAGCAGGAAGGACGGCACGAAGATCGCCAGCAGGCACAGCAGGCCGCCGGCCCAGCCACTGGGCGTGCCCTGCGCCGCCGCGCCCAGGAAGGCGGCAAAGGTGAAGAGCGGCCCCGGCACCGCCTGCGCGGCGCCATAGCCGGCCAGGAAGGTGTCGTTGCTCACCCAGCCGCTGGGCACCACTTCGGACTGCAGCAGCGGCAGCACCACATGGCCGCCGCCAAACACCAGCGAGCCGGCGCGGTAGAAGGCGTCCACCATGGCCAGCGCCTGGCTCGGCCACGCGGCGGCCAGCAACGGCAGGCCCACCAGCAGCAGGCCAAACAGCGCCAGCAGTGCCGCACCGGTGCGCCGGCTCAGTTGAATCGGCAGCGCCTCGTGCGGCGCCTGCGGCACGGCCGGAAACAGCAGCAGCCCCAGCAGCCCCGCTGCGGCGATCAGCCCCACCTGCATCCAGGCGCCCGGCCACAGCAGCGCCACGCCGGCCGCCGCAGCCATGAGCGTGAGGCGCGGCAGCCCCACGCACAGCGTGCGCGCCATGCCCCAGACCGCCTGCGCCACCACCGCCACCGCCACCACCTTGAGGCCGTGCAGCACACCGGCCGGCAGCGTGTCGCCCCAGGCCGCCAGGCCCAGTGCAAACAGAATGAGCGCCACCGCCGACGGCAGCGTGAAGCCGGCCCAGGCCGCCAGCGCGCCCCAGTAGCCGGCACGCGACAGGCCCAGCGCCATGCCCACCTGGCTGCTGGCCGGGCCGGGCAGGAACTGGCACAGCGCCACCAGGTCGGCGTAGCTGTGCTCGCTCAGCCAGCGCCGCCGCGCCACGAACTCGTTGCGGAAGTAACCCAGGTGCGCCACCGGCCCGCCAAACGAGGTCAGGCCCAGGCGCAGGAAGATGAGGAAGACCGCCCAGGCGCTGGGCGCCGGCGCGGGGGTGTTCGCATTCGTCATGGTCCGAATGTACCGTGGCCATGTTGCAGTGCCTCTTGCATCCGGCCGCAATCGGGCGTTGAATGGCGGGCATAAACAGAAGTCAGCCGAGTAATCAGCAGACATAGCGCATTCCGGTCCCCGGACCGTCAGGAGGAGGATGCCATGGCCACCAAAAAGAAGGCCGCCCCCACGGGCAGCAAGCAACGCCGCACGGCCGCCCCGGCCCGTGCCAGCACCCGCAAAGCCATCAGCGCCAGCGCGGCGGGCAGCAGCGCCGGCAGCCCACGCCGCAACCCCTTTGCCATGTTCAGCCGCCTGGTCGCCAGCAAGGCGGCCGATTTCCCGTCCCTGCTGACCAAGGAAGGCAACGCCCCCGAGGTGGGCACCGTGGTCTATGTGCACGGCATCGGCAACAAGCCGGTGGCGTCCGTGCTCAAGTGCCAGTGGGACAGCGCCCTCTTCGGCGCGCCCATGGGCGACCGCACGCGCCTGGCCTACTGGGTCAACCGCAACCGCTACCCCAAGCCCGAAGCCGGCACCTGTGCCGACAAGGACACCCCCGCCGCGGCGGCCGGTGGCCCCGGGGTGCGCGCCCTGGGTGCCCTGCCCGAAACCGAGACCGAACTCGACCCTCAGGCCCGCCGTGTCATGGCGGCGCTGGAGCAGCGCCTGCAGCGCGCACAGGAGCGGCCCGGTGGCGTGGGCGCCAAGGTGCTGCCGCTGCCCGAGGGCATGCGGCGCTGGGTCACGCGGTTGGTGTCCGAGCTCTTCCTCAAGGACGTGCGGGACTTCTTCTTCGATGCCAACCAACGCAGCGTGATGGAGCAGTCGCTGCGCGAGCGGCTGGACGTGGGGGGTGGGCCGTTTATCGTCATCGGCCACAGCCAAGGCTCCATGATTGCCTACCACGTGCTGCGCCAGTTGCAGAAGGCGCAGTGCGACGTGCGCCTGTTCCTCACCATCGGCTCGCCACTGGGCATTCAGGAAGTGCAGGACGTGCTGGGCAAGCTCGGCAAGGGCACGCTGGCCGTGCCCGAGTGCGTGGACCGCTGGCTCAACGTGGCCGAGCGGCTGGACCCGGTGGCGCTGGACGCTGATATCTCCAACGACTACACGCCCAACAGCCGCGGCGTGGCGGTGGAGAACGTGGTGGGCCTGCAGATCAACCCCGAGTGGGACTCCAACCCGCACTCCGGCACCGGCTACCTGAGCATCGACACCGTGCGCAGCGCCGTGCGTGAGACCGCCGGCTCCGCCTTCGCCAACCGGGTGGGCCGCAGCATCCTGATGAAAGACCTGGTGGACCAGATGGAAGACGGCCGGCGCGAAGAGCGCCACCCGACGTTGATCCAGCTGGTGTCGGACGAGAGCGCCGAGAGTTCGCTCGACGACGTGCGCAGCCGGCTGGAGGGCTTGATCAGCGAAGTGCTGGCCTACAGCGGCGCCGCCACCGAAGAGGGGCGCGTGCAGATCATGCGCCGCTTCATCTCGGCCGACCTCACGCGCAGCGAGATCGAGCACCTGCGCTCGCACTGCGGCGCGCTGAAGATCGACCGCGTCTGGCGCAACGCCGTCAAGCGCGCGCTGCTGCACCAGTCCACCCACACCATCCAGGCGCGCCCGGCCAACCTGGGCTACGGCGCGCGCGGGCAGGACATAACCTGGGCCGTGCTGGACACCGGCATCACCGCCGACCACCCGCACTTCAAGAAGTACGGCAACGTGCTGGCGCAGTGGGACTGCACCGGCAGCGGCGCGCCGCAGCGCCTGGGCCCGGGTGACAAACGCTTTGGCACGCTGGACGGCAACGGCCACGGCACCCACGTGGCCGCCACCATTGCCGGCGCGCTGGCGCTGCCGCGTGAGAAGGCTGACGCCACCGAGCTCGACCTGCAGGGCATGGCGCCCGAGGCCCGGCTCTACGGCTTCAAGGTGCTGAAGGACAACGGCAACGGCGAAGACGCCTACATCATCAAGGCGCTGGACACCATTGCCGAACTGAACGAACGCGCCGGCAAGCTGGTGATCCACGGCGTGAACCTCAGCCTGGGCGGCAGCTTCGACCCCAGCGTGTTCGGCTGCGGCCACACGCCGCTGTGCCAGGAGCTGCGGCGCCTGTGGCGCCAGGGCGTGCTGGTGTGCCTGGCCGCCGGCAACGAAGGTTATGCCCTGCTCGACTCCGACGGCGGCATGATCCCCGCCAACATGGACCTTTCCATCGGCGACCCGGCCAACCTGGAAGAAGCCATTGCCGTGGGCTCCATCCACAAGAGCAACCCGCACACCTACGGCGTGTCGTACTTCTCATCGCGCGGCCCCACGGCCGACGGCCGCATGAAGCCCGACCTGGTGGCCCCAGGCGAAAACATCCTCTCAGCCCGCCACAAGTGGCCCAAGGGTGCGGCCACCGCGCGCGACTACTACGTGGAAATGAGCGGCACCAGCATGGCCACGCCCCATGTGTCGGGCCTGCTGGCGGCGTTTTTGTCAGTGCGCAAGGAATTCATCGGCTACCCGGACCGCGTCAAGGCCCTGCTACTGGCGCACTGCACGGATCTGGCCCGCGACCCCTACATCCAGGGCAAGGGCATGCCGAATCTGGTGAAGATGTTGATGAATACGTGAGGGAAAGTACGATGGATCATCAAACTAAAAGCCAGACGCAGTGGGAGCGCTTATCAAAACTCACTGCATCTTTGTATGACCGAATAGCCGGCGTGCAATCATGCGACGAACGTATTTTTGAGATCCCAAACGCCATGCCACTTCTGGAGGAAGCAAACTTTCAGCGCCACTTGTTCAGGTGCGTATAGGCAGTAGCTTCAAGCGGGTCAAAGGGAATAGTTGTCAAACGACTCGGATGTACTCAACAAGAGCTTCTATCTTGCTTCTCAGATCGAGAACATCAAGGGATAACTCACCACTACAAGCGGTTTTTGCCACCCGCACCTTATCAACGTCGGTCACTAACTTTCCATCAATGGTTTTGAATGGTAGAACGTGATCAAACTGCCCTTTCCTCGCTTGTTTGGAAAACTTGCTATAGACCTGCTGCAGGGCATTGCCCATGACGTCAGCTGTCACATAGTTCTCGATCTCTCGCCCCGCGGTGATCCAAGCGAGACCGCCATGCTCTGCTACTTCACTCGCGATACGAGTTTTTGTAGCATTCACCGTTGCATCCTCGCTCTTCTTATCGCTATCGATAACAACGACAAGCCTCCGGTTCAATTGCCGTAAGGCGATAAGCGTATCCAGATCGAGCTTCGCAAGGTCGGGATCGTCTGCGCTCAGGTGACTCAAGAGCCGACCACCGTAGAACATGATTGAGTAGTCAATACCCTCTCGCAGATCTGGGGCCAGCAAACCAATCCAATGCCGCAGATATATTCTGTCAGACGGCCCCTCAACCCATATCACGCAGTTTGTTTGCAGAAGATCCGAAGCGCGGTAGCCGAGATCCCAGCATGCTTCAAATTTAATAGCAGGGGTTAGCGCGGCGTCCACTTCTGTTTTTCCACCCCTATTCGTTACGCGAAATATCGATGCGTTAGGGGTATCAATAATTGATGCGGAATGAGTGGCAATGAAGTACTGGTTATCCGTGTTGTCGCTTAAGTACTGGATCAATCTCCGTTGAAGAAGTGGGTGTAGATGGAGTTCAGGTTCCTCTATGCAGACAATCTGACGCTCCATCAGGGTGCAGAATGACGCGAGCATGACCACCTGATGGATGCCGGTACCCAAGGAGTGAAGCGGCAACACTTTCCCGTCCATGTGGACGATGATGTATGCACGATCA
>JAYRLJ010000530.1:0-1534 GCA_041905305.1 Hylemonella sp.
CAGCGCCAGCAAGGCGCGGGCGTGGCCCATGTCCAGGTCGCCGGCCATGAGCATGGTCTGCACCGGCTCGGCCAGGTTCAAGAGGCGCAGCAGGTTGCTGGCGGCGCTGCGCGAGCGGCCCACGGCTTGGGCGGCCTGCTCGTGGGTGAGCCCGAACTCACGGATCAGGCGTTGCAGGCCCTGGGCCTCTTCCAGCGGATTCAGGTCTTCACGCTGGATGTTCTCGATCAGCGCCATGGCGGCGGCGGCCTCGTTGGGCACGTCGCGCACCAGCACCGGCACGCTTTCCAGCCCGGCCAGCTTGGAGGCGCGGAAGCGGCGTTCGCCGGCAATGATCTCAAACTTGCCGGCGTTCGGACCGTCGCTGAGCTTGCGCACCAGGATGGGCTGCATGATGCCCTGCGCCTTGATGGACTCGGCCAGTTCGTACAGCGCGCCCTCGTCCATGCGGGTGCGCGGCTGGTACATGCCGGGCACCATGTCGCTCAACAGCAGCGAGGCCGGCTGGCCGGCGTTGGCGCCGCCGGGGCTGCCCGCGTCGGCGGCGGCGGTTTCATTCACCTTGGGCCCCAGCAGGGCTTCGAGTCCACGGCCCAGGCCTTTGGGTTTCTTGGTCACCATACGGTCCTCTTCTTCTCTTTCAATTCAAAGTCATCAGGTCTTGCAACAAGGCATGACCCTGCGGCCAGTCACCCAGCCCCGAGTCGCCATTGATGTGGCCAGCGTTGCCGAGGTCCACCAGCGTGGCGCCCCAGTCGCGGGCCAGGCTGGCGGCTTTGTCATAACTGCAGTACGGGTCATTGCGGCTGGCCACCAGCACGCTGGCAAACGGCAGGCGCTGGCGCACGATGGGTGACCAGCTGGGCAACAGCGCGCGCATGTCGTCGCGCTCCACATCGCCCGGCGCCACCAGCAGCGCGGCCTTGACGCGCGCCGTGTTCTGCGAGTGCGACGCCCAGGCCGCCACCTGGATGCAGCCCAGGCTGTGCGCCACCAGCACGGCCGGCGCGTCACAGCGCAGCACGGCTTCTTCCAGCTGCATCAGCCAGTCGCCTCTGAGCGGGCGCTCCCAGTCGTGCTGCTGCACGCGGGTGTAGCCGTGCGCGGCCTCCCACCGGCTTTGCCAGTGGGCCGGGCCGGAGTTTTGCCAGCCGGGCAGGATGAGGACGTGGGCGGGCTGCATTTGCTATTGTTTTGATAGCTTATGGCGCTTGATAGACGGGGGCTGAAGGCCTATTTGACCCTCAAGCTCACATCTTCTTGATGCGCTCCACCATCTCCTGCGCAAAGGTGACGAAGGCCTGCGCGCCCTTGGACGACGGATCGAACACCACGCCGGGCACGCCATAGCTCGGTGCTTCCGCCAGGCGCACGTTGCGCGGAATGACGGTGTCGAACACCTTGTCGCCAAAGTGGGCCTTGAGCTGGTCGCTCACCTGCTGCTGCAGCGTGATGCGCGGGTCGAACATCACGCGCAGCAGGCCGATGATCTGCAGGTCCTTGTTGAGGTTGGCGTGCACCTGCTTGATGGTGT
>JAYRLJ010000531.1:0-1533 GCA_041905305.1 Hylemonella sp.
GCCGTTGTCGAACAAAGCCGCCAGCAGGCGGTGCAGGATCATGGCGTCGGTGATGTCCGCCACATGGAATTCGTCGAAGCAGATGAGCTTGTAGCGCTTGGCGATGCGCTGGCCCAGCACGTCCAGCGGGTTCTGCGTGCCCTGCAGAGCCGCCAGCTCGCGGTGTACTTCGCGCATGAATTCGTGGAAATGCAGGCGCACCTTGCGCTTGAGCGGCACGGCGTTGAAGAAGCAGTCCATCAGGAAGCTCTTGCCGCGCCCCACCCCGCCGTACATGTACACGCCACGCGGAATGTCAGGCCGGTGGATGAGCTTCTTGAGCGCGTTGGAGCGCTGCGTCTTGTAGGCGGCCCATTCACGCGCGCAACGGTCCAGCGCCTCCACGGCACGCAGTTGCGCCGGGTCGCTTTTGAAACCCTTGGCCTCCAATTCGGCCTGGTAGGCGGCCTTGACGCTGGAAAACTGGCTCATATGCTATAAAAACAATAGCTGCTAACGCCCTATTTACGGACGCTAGCAGCCATTTTCACCTCAAATCAGAAATTGAGGGTGCGTTTGTCCACCGCCAGCGCGGCTTCCTTGGTCGCTTCGCTCAGGGACGGGTGGGCGTGGCAGATGCGCGCGATGTCCTCGGCACTGGCCTTGAACTCCATGGCCACCACGGCCTCGGCGATCAGCTCGCTGGCCATGGGGCCCACGATGTGCACGCCCAGAATCTCGTCCGTGGTGGCATCGGCCAGGAACTTGACCATGCCGGTGGTGTCGCCCAGCGCGCGCGCGCGGCCGTTGGCCAGGAACGGGAACGTGCCGGCCTTGTACTTCACACCTTGCTCTTTCAGCTGCTGCTCGGTGCGGCCTACCCAGGCGATCTCGGGGCTGGTGTAGATGACCCAGGGGATGGTGTTGAAGTTGACATGCCCGTGCTGGCCGGCGATGCGCTCGGCCACGGCCACGCCCTCTTCCTCGGCCTTGTGCGCCAGCATGGGGCCGCGCACCACGTCGCCCACAGCCCAGACGCCGGGCAGGTTGGTCTTGCAGTCGCCATCGACCACGATGGCACCGCGCTCGTCGAGCTGCAGACCCACGGCCTCGGCGTTCAGGCCGATGGTGTTGGGCACGCGGCCGATGGAGACGATGAGCTTGTCCACGTCCAGCGCCTGGGCCTCGCCCTTGGCGTTGGTGTAGGCCACGCTCACACCCTTCTTGCTGTTCTTGATCTCGCCGATCTTCACTCCCAGCTCGATCTTCAGGCCCTGCTTGTCGAAGGCCTTCTTGGCTTCCTTGGCAATCTGCTCGTCCACGGCGCCCAGGAACGTGGGCAGGCCTTCGAGTACCGTCACCTCGGCGCCCAGGCGGCGCCAGACCGAACCCATCTCCAGGCCGATAACGCCCGAGCCGATCACGCCAAGCTTCTTGGGCACGGCACCGATGCGCAGCGCGCCGTCGTTCGACAGGATGTTCTCCTCGTCGAACGCCACGCCGGGCAGCGCGCGGGCGTTGGAGCCCGTGGCGACGATGACCTGCTTGCCCACC
>JAYRLJ010000131.1:0-8043 GCA_041905305.1 Hylemonella sp.
AGGGCCTCGCTCTGGCCATAGGCCACGTACATGTCGGTGACTTTGAGCATGATGGTTCTCCGTTGGGTTCAGTGACCCAGATAGACGTCAATGACTTTGGGGTCGGCCTGCACGGCTTCCATCGAGCCTTCGGCCAGGATCTTTCCCTGGTGCATGACGGTGACCTTGTGCGCGATCTGCTTGACGAACTCCATGTCGTGCTCGATCACGATCACCGAGCGGTTCTTGCAGATGCGCTTGAGCAGGTCGGCGGTGAGCTCGCGTTCGCGCGCGCTCATGCCGGCAATGGGTTCGTCGAGCATCAGCAGCTCGGGCTCCTGCATCAGCAGCATGCCGATCTCCAGCCACTGTTTCTGCCCGTGCGACAGCAGGCCGGCTTCCATGCCCAGCGCGTCGGCCAGGCCGATTTCATCGGCCACCACCTGCACGCGGGCCTTGACCTCGTCGGTGCACTTGAAGCCCAGGGCGCCGAAGACCGAGCGACCGGCCGGGTAGGACACCTCCAGGTTCTGGAACACGGTGAGGTTCTCGTAGATCGAGGGCGTCTGGAACTTGCGGCCGATGCCGCGGCGCACGCGGATGTGTTCGTCCAGCCCGGTCAGCTCCTCGTTCTTGAACTTGATGCTGCCGGCGCTGGCCTTGGTCTTGCCGCAGATCAGGTCCAGCAGGGTGGTCTTGCCGGCACCGTTGGGGCCGATGATCACGCGCAGCTCGTTCTTGTCGATGTACAGCGTGAGGGTGTCGATGGCCTTGAAGCCGTCGAAGGAGACCGTGAGGTCTTCCACGGCCAGGGCGAAGTCGGTGTTGCTCATGATGGGACTCCTGCGTGTCGGGGGGTCAGGCGCTCTGGCCGCTCAGGGTGGGCGGTACCGCGGGTGTCGGTTCAGCCGGGGTGGCGGCGTCGCGGGCCAGCGCCAGGCGCACGGCGCGGCGCTGGGCCTGGTTGCGCTGCCACCAGGGCACCACCTTCTGGCTCCACACGCCGGCCAGCCCGTCGGGGAAGGCCATCGTCACGCCGATGAAGAGCGCAGCCATCAGGAACAGCCAGAGGTCGGGGAAGCTCTCGGAGAAGTAGGTCTTGCCGAAGTTCACCAGCAGGGTGCCGTACACCGCGCCGACCAGGCTCATGCGCCCGCCCACGGCAGCGTAGATCACCATCTCGATCGAGGGCACGATGCCGACGAAGGACGGGGACATGAAGCCCACCTGCAGCGTGAACAGTGCGCCGCCGATGCCCGACAGCGCCGCTGCCAGGCAGAACACGAAGACCTTGAACATGGCCACGTCGTAGCCCGAGAAGCGCACGCGGTCTTCCTTGTCGCGCATGGCCAGCAGCAGGGTGCCGAGCTTGCTGCGCTGGATCCAGGCACACAGCAGGATGGTGCCGAGCAGCATCAGGGCGCACAGGTAGTAGAGGATGTACTTGGCGCTGTCGGTGCGGATGTCCCAGCCCAGCAGGGTCTTGAGGTCGGTCATGCCGTTGACGCCGCCGGTGTAGCCCTGCTGGCCGATGATCAGCACGGTGAGGATCAGCGCCACGGCCTGCGTGATGATGGCGAAGTACACACCGCCTACGCGCCGCTTGAACATGGCGTAGCTGATGATGAAGGCCAGGAGGGTCGGGATGGCGATGACCGCGATCAGCGCGAAGGGCAGGTGCTCGAACGGTTTCCACCACAACGGCAGGGCCGTCAGCTGGTTCCAGTCCATGAAGTCCGGGATGCCGGGGGTGGACTGGATCTTGGTGGAGATCGGGTCGCTGGCCTCCAGCTTGAGGAACATGGCCATGGCGTAGCCGCCCAGGCCGAAGAAGACGCCCTGGCCCAGGCTGAGCACACCGCCGTAGCCCCACAGCATCACCAGCCCGAGGGCGACGAAGCCGTAGGTCAGGTACTTGCCGACCAGGTTGAGGCGGAAGATGTCGAACACGAGGGGGAAGACGACCAGCAACAGGACGGCGAGGATGGCCACGCTGCCCAGGCCCCGGCTGGTGATCCATGCTTTGAATTGGTTCATGGTTGGACTCCGGATATGAATGGCGACTTCAGCGGCGCACCTTGCTGGCGAACAGGCCCTGCGGGCGGATCATCAAGATCACGACGACCAGCGACAGCGTGAGCACCTTGGCCATGGAGCCGGTGATGAAGAACTCGCTGATGGACTGCGTCTGCGCGATGCCGAAGGCCGAGGCCACGGTGCCGAGCAGGCTGGCGGCGCCGCCGAAGGTGACGACGAGGAAGGAGTCGACGATGTAGAGCGAACCGGAGGTCGGCCCGGTGGAACCGATGGTGGTGAAGGCCGCACCGGCCACGCCGGCGATGCCGCAGCCGATGGCGAAGGTCAGCCGGTCGGTCTTGCTGGTGTTGATGCCGATGGCGTTGGCCATGGTGCGGTTGCTCACCGTGGCGCGCACCCGCAGGCCCCAGCGGCTCTTGTAGAGCGCCAGCAGCACGGCGCCGGTGACCAGGGCGGTGAGGCCGAGCACGAACATGCCGTTGATCGGGATGTCCAGGCCCTCGTGCGGCGCCCAGGAGCCCATCAGCCAGTCGGGCAGGGTGGGGCTGACTTCCTTGGGGCCGATGGCCGAGCGGAACACCTGCTGGATCGCCAGGCTCAGGCCCCAGGTGGCCAGCAGCGTGTCCAGCGGACGCTTGTAGAGAAAACGGATCAGGCCCCATTCCACCAGCCAGCCGGCGATGAAGGCCAGGATGAAGGCCACACCGATGGCCAGCGGGAAGTAGTAGGGCATGAAGCCGGGCGCGAACTTCTCGGTCAGCGTGGAGAAGAGAAAGATCGTGTAGGCGCCGATGGTCATGAACTCGCCATGGGCCATGTTGATCACGCCCATCTGGCCGAAGATGATGGCCAGGCCCAGGCCCATGAGCAGCAGCACCGAGAACAGGCTGAGTCCTGCGAAGCCCTGCATGAGGGCGATGTTGAGCATTTCCGAAAATTCCATGGCGTCACCTGTCTGTCTGAGAAGAAGGGTGGCGGCCGTCCCTTGTCAACCATGACCGCCACCCCGCAACCCCTTGCGGGGATTCCTGCTTACTGGTAGCCCTTCGGGAACGGATCGGGCTCGATCAGGTTGGGCGACTCGGCCACCACCTTGAAGGTGCCGTCCTTGTTGCCCATGGCGATGCGCGACTTGCTCCACAGGTGGTGGTTCTGGTGCACCTTGACGTAGCCTTCCGGCGCGGTCTTGAGCTCGATGCCGGGCGAGGCGGCCACCACCTTGTCGACGTCGAAGCTGCCGGCCTTCTCGACCGCGGCCTTCCACAGCCAGGGGCCGAGGTAGCCGGCCTGGGTGACGTCGCCGATGACGGCGTCCTTGCCGTACTTGGCCTTGAAGGCGGCGACGAACTTCTTGTTGTTCTCGTTCTCCAGCGTCTGGAAGTACTTCATCGAGCTGTAGAAGCCGGCGAAGTTTTCGCCGCCCACGCCGGTCATCTCGTCTTCGGTGACCGACAGCGTCATCAGGAACTGCTTGTCACCGGTGATGCCGGCGGCCTTGAGCTGCTTGTAGAAGGCCACGTTGGAGCCGCCCACCACAGCCGCGAAGATGCAGTCGGGCTTGGCGACCTTGATCTTGTTGATCAGCGAGTTGAAGTTGGTGTTGCCCAGCGGGTAGTACTCCTCGCCAACCACCTTGCCCAGCTTGCCCACCGACTCGATGTGCTTGCGTGCGATCTTCATCGAGGTGCGCGGCCAGATGTAGTCGGAACCGACCAGGAAGAAGGTCTTGGCCTTCTTCTCTTTCGAGCCCCAGTCCAGACCGTAGATGATCTGCTGTGTGGCTTCCTGGCCGGTGTAGATCACGTTCTTGCTCTGCTCCAGGCCTTCGTAGAAGGTCGGGTAGTAGAGCAGGCCGTTTTCCTTCTCGAACACCGGCAGCACGGCCTTGCGCGAGGCGCTGGTCCAGCAGCCGAAGACGGCGGCCACCTTGTCGTTGATCAGCAGCTTCTTGGACTTCTCGGCGAAGGTCGGCCAGTCGGAGGCGCCGTCTTCCTTGATCACTCGGATCTTGCGGCCCAGCACGCCGCCCATGGCGTTGATCTGGTCGATGGCGAGCTGCTCGGCCTGGATGGAGCCGGTCTCGGAGATGGCCATGGTGCCGGTGGACGAGTGCAGCTGGCCCACCACCACCTCGGTGTCGGTCACGGCGAGCTTGGTGGTGTTGACCTTGGCGGTGGGGAACTGCTGGGCCATGGCCAGGCCGGGCAGGCCGACCATGGACATGGCGCCCATGGCCTGCAGCACGTGGCGACGTTGCAGGCCGGCGGCCGGCTGGGTTGCGGAGGGGGCGGACGGTTTCTTCATGGGGCACTCCAAGAGGAAGAGGGGAACCGGAAACACCTGCGAGAGGCGGGGGCGACACCTTGTCACCACGGCCTTGAGGTTAGGGATCGCCCCCTCAACCGCCCATACGTCGATTGACGTATGTGACGCAGAAACCGCAGTGAGAACAGTTCTTGCGTGTGCACAGAAAAGGAAACCTCATGCACCAGAACGGCGCATCCATGAACCCCGCACCGCAACGCATCTTCCGCATCCGGCGTGACTACAACTCCTGGGTGGCCAATGAAACCCTGGAGGACTACGCGCTGCGCTACACGCCGCGCAGTGCACGCAAATGGAGCGAACTCAGCGTGGCCAACACCGCGCTGGGCGGCATCTCCTTCCTGGCGCTGGAGGCCATTGGCGGTGCCATCGCGTTGAACTACGGCTTTGACAACGCCCTGTGGGCCATCCTGGTGATGGGCCTGATCACCTTCCTGACCGGCCTGCCGATCGCCGTGTACGCCGCGCGTTACGGGCTGGACATGGACCTGCTGACGCGCGGCGCCGGCTTCGGCTACCTGGGCTCCACCGTCACCTCGCTGATCTACGCCAGCTTCACCTTCATCTTCTTCGCGCTGGAGGCGGCCATCATGGCGCTGGCGCTGGAGCTGGCGCTGGACTGGCCGCTGGTGTGGTGCTATGTGCTGTCCTCGCTGCTGATCATCCCCATGGTGCTGTACGGCATCACCTTCATTTCGCGGCTGCAGGCCTGGACACAGCCGCTGTGGCTGGTGCTGCTGTTGTGGCCCTTTGCCTGGTTCGCGCTGGCGCAGCCCGAGCTCTACCGGGACTTCAGCAGCCTGTCAGGGCTGACCTCGGGCAGCAGTGATTTCGATCCGCTGATGTTCGGCGCCGCCGCGGCGGTGACCTTTTCGCTGGTGGTGCAGATCGGCGAGCAGGTGGACTACCTGCGCTTCATGCCCGAGCGCACCGCCGCCAACCGCTGGCGCTGGTGGGGCAGCGTGCTGGTGGCCGGCCCGGGCTGGATCGTGCTGGGCATGGTCCGCATGCTGGGCGGTGCCTTCCTGGCCTTCGTGGCGCTGCAGTACGGCTCGGCGCCGGCGCATGCGGTCGAGCCGACGCAGATGTACCTGATCGGCTACATGCGCGCGTTGGGCGACTCGGGGGCGGCGCTGGTGCTCACGGTGATCTTCGTCGTCGTCTCGCAGGTGAAGATCAATGTCACCAACGCCTACGCCGGCTCGCTGGCCTGGAGCAACTTCTTTGCGCGCCTCACGCGCAGCCACCCGGGGCGCGTGGTCTGGCTGGTGTTCAACGTCATCATCGCCACGCTGCTGATGACGCTGGGCGTGTTTGGCGCGCTGGAGCACGTGCTCGGCCTGTACAGCAATGTGGCCATTGCCTGGGTCGGCGCGCTGGTGGCCGACCTCGTGATCAACAAGCCGCTGGGTTTGAGCCCGAAGGGCGTGGAGTTCCGCCGCGCCTACCTGTACGACATCAACCCCGTCGGCCTGGGCGCCATGGGGTTGGCCGTCATCCTCGCGGTCACGGCGCATGCCGGCCTGCTGGGGGACTACGCGGCCGCCTTCTCCCCCTTCATTGCGCTCTTTACCGCGTTGGTCACGGCGCCCCTGCTGGCGTGGGCCACGCGCGGGCGCTATTACCTGGCGCGCAAGGACCCGGCGCCCTGGCAGCCTGGCGAGCTGGTGCGCTGCAGCGTGTGCGAGAACCTGTTCGAGAGCGCCGACATGGCCAGCTGCCCGGCCTACGGCGCGCCGATCTGCTCGCTGTGCTGTTCGCTGGAGTCACGCTGCCATGACCGATGCAAGACCAACGCCCGCGCCGCCGACCAGGCGCGGCTGGCGCTGGCGGCCATCCTGCCGGCCAGCTTGAACAACCGTTTCAACTTCCGTGTCGGCCAGTACTTCACGGTGTTCCTGTCCTTGTGCGGGGTGATGGCCTTCGTGCTGGGCGTGGTCTATCTGCAGGAGAGCCTGCAGACGCCGGCGGAGACGCTGCGTGAGCCTTTCATCAAGGCGTTCTCCCTGTTGGCGGCGGTCAGTGCGGTTTGGGCCTGGTGGGTGGTGCTGACCAACGAGAGCCGGCGCATGGCGCAGGACGAATCGGAGCGGCAGACCCAGCTGCTGCAGAAGGAGATCGACGCGCACCAGCGCACCGACGAGGCGCTGCAGAGCGCCAAAGAAGCGGCAGAGAGCGCCAGCCACGCCAAGACACGCTATGTGGCCGGCATGACGCACGAGCTGCGCACGCCGCTGAACAGCATCCTGGGCTATGCGCAGATCCTGTTGCGCAAGGGGCAGCTGGCGGGTAGCGAACGCGAGGCCGTGACCACCATCCAGCAAAGCGGCCAGCACATGCATGCGCTCATCGACGGGCTGCTGGACCTGGCGCGTATCGAAGCCGGGCGCCTGCGGCTCGACCCGGCGCCGCTGCCGTTTCCGGAGTTCCTGTCGGAACTCGTGCGCATGGTGCAGCCGCAGGCCGAAGGCAAGGGCCTGAGCTTCCGGCTGGAGACGCAGGGCCGCGTGCCGGCCTGGGTGCAGGCCGATGCCAAGCGTCTGCGCCAGATCCTCATCAACCTGCTGGCCAATGCGGTACGCTTCACGGACCACGGCGGCATCGTCTTCCGGGTGGATTGCCGGCACGAGGTGCTGCGCTTCGAGGTGGAGGACAGCGGCATCGGCATCGCCCCGCAGGACCAGGAGCGCATCTTTGAGCCGTTCGAGCGCGGCAGCGCGGGCCGGCGCGCCAGCGAGTCGGGCACGGGGCTGGGCCTGACCATCACCCACCTGCTGACCGACCTGATGGGTGGCGAGCTGACGCTGCGCAGCGCGGTGGGGCAGGGCAGCACCTTCAGCGTGCGCCTGTACCTGCGCGAGATCGAAGCGCCGGCGGTACGCAGCGTGCGCAACCTGCGGCCCATCGTCGGCTACCTGGCGCCGCGGCGCACGCTGCTGGTGGTGGACGACCAGCCCATCCAGCGCCAGCTGCTGGCCAGCCTGCTGCTGCCGCTGGGCTTTGCCATGCGCGAGGCCGCCAGCGGCCGCGAGGCGCTGGAGATCATCCAGCAGCAACGCCCCGACGCCGTGCTGCTGGACATCAACATGGACGACCTCAATGGCTGGCAGACGGCGCAACTCATCCGCAGTGCGGTGGGACCGCAGCTGCCCATCCTGTTCGTCTCAGCCGATCCGTTCGAGAACCGGCCCGAGCTGCTGGCCGCAGTGGGGGCGCAGGGCTTCGTGAACAAGCCGGTGATCGAGTCCGAACTGCTGGACCTGCTGGCGCGCGTGCTGCAGCTGGAATGGGTGCACGAGGCCCACCCGCCGCCGGCGGCGCCCCCGGGCCGCCATGACAGTGTGGCCGTGCTGCCGCTGGCCGACGAGTTGCGTCAGCGCCTGGTGGCCATGGCGCGGCTGGGCAATGCCAGCGGCCTGCGCGCGTTGCTGCGTGACACCGCCCAGGAGGAGCCGGCCATGGCCGACGTGCTGCAGAGCCTGGTGGTGCACGTGGATCGCTTCGACTTCAATGCCCTGATCGAGAAACTGAAAGTGGATGCCGATGAGTGAGACCGACCGTACCTCCCCTGTGCCGGGCGTCGTGCTGGTAGTGGACGACGCGCCCGAGACGCTGCGCATGCTGTGCGATGCGCTGGCGCTGGAGGGCTATACCGTGCTGGTGGCGCGCGACGCCGTGGAGGCGCTGGAGCGCTTCGAGATG
>JAYRLJ010000132.1:0-8034 GCA_041905305.1 Hylemonella sp.
ACATCGCCATGGCGCTGCGCACGCCGACCAAGGACGCCGAGGACATCAAGGTGGAAAGCGGTTACGCCAAGCAGCTGCTGGCCGACCCCGAGGTGCAGGTGGAGGTGCCGGGCCTGGGCGACCGTGGCCCGCGCATGCTCAGCCGCCAGGCGCTGGCCGGCGTGATCGAGCCGCGCATCGAGGAAATTTTCTCGCTGGTGCACCAGGTGCTGCGCGAGTCAGGCTGCGAGGAGGTGCTGTCCTCCGGCATCGTGCTCACCGGTGGCAGCTCCATCATGCCGGGCATGGTGGAGCTGGGCGAGGACATCTTCCTCAAGCCGGTGCGCCGTGGCGTGCCCAAGTATTCCAGTGCCCTGTCGGACATGGTGGCGCAGCCGCGTGCCGCCACCGTCATGGGCCTGCTCGAGGAAGCCCGCATGGCGCGCATGCGGGGCTTCAAAGTGGCACAGAAAAACGGTTCCATGAAGACGGCCATGGGCCGCGTCAAGGACTGGTTCATCGGGAACTTCTGACCATGTCCATGACGCACAAGCTCTGGCTCGCACGCGGCAGTCCCCATCAGCGATGGCGCTGGACGGGGCCGCCCACGTGCCGACCTCACCCGGAATACCGCACAGAAACCAAAGGCAACTGCATTACAGGAGAAACACAATGAGCATCGAAATGATTGAAGACGAGAGCTTCAACCAGGGCACCCAGATCAAGGTGATCGGGGTCGGGGGCGGCGGCGGCAACGCCGTGGAGCACATGATTGCCAGCGAAGTGCAGGGCGTGGAGTTCATCTGCGCTAACACGGACGCTCAGGCACTCACGCGCAGCAGCGCGCACAAGGTGATCCAGCTCGGCAACAGCGGCCTGGGTGCCGGCAGCAAGCCGGAGAAGGGCCGTGAGGCGGCCGAGATCGCCGAGGACGACATCCGCGCCGCCATTGCCGGCGCCCACATGCTATTCATCACCGCCGGCATGGGCGGCGGCACCGGCACCGGCGCTGCGCCGGTGATCGCGCGCGTGGCCAAGGACATGGGCATCCTGACCGTGGGCGTGGTGACCAAGCCTTTCGACTGGGAAGGCGGCCGCCGCATGACCAACGCCGACAGCGGTCTGTCCGAACTGGAAGCCAATGTCGACTCGCTGATCGTGGTGCTCAACGAAAAGCTGCTGGACGTGCTGGGCGAGGACGTGACGCAGGACGAGGCCTTCGCCCATGCCAACGACGTGCTGAAGAATGCCGTGGGCGGCATTGCCGAAATCATCAACGTGCCGGGCCATGTGAACGTGGACTTCGAGGACGTGCGCACTGTGATGGGCGAGCCCGGCAAGGCCATGATGGGAACGGCCGTGGCCAATGGCCCGGACCGCGCCCGCATCGCTGCCGAGCAGGCCGTGGCCTGCCCGCTGCTGGAGGGCATCGACCTCTCCGGCGCCAAGGGCGTGCTGGTGCTGATCACCGCCGCCAAGGGCAGCCTGAAGCTGTCCGAGTCCAAGCTGGCGATGAACACCATCCGCGCCTACGCTTCGCCTGACGCGCACGTGATCTACGGCACGGCCTACGACGACGCGCTGGGCGACGACATCCGTGTCACCGTGGTGGCCACCGGCCTGTCGCGCCAGGGCATGCGTCGTACCGCGCCGCCGCTGCAGGTGCTGCGCACCGGAACTGACAACGTGCCGTTCCAGGTGCCGACGCTCAACACGCCGGTGGGCGGCGTGACTGCGCCCGCTGCAGGTGCTGGCATGATGGCGCCCCCGGTGGCGCCGGCCGTGCCGCAGCCGGATTACCAGACCATGGCCACGCCCAGCGTCTGGCGCACCAACCGGACCCAGGCCGCGGCCAAGGTGGATGCGCTGTCGTCGGGCGGGATGGACGATTTCGAGATCCCGGCTTTCCTGCGTAAACAAGCTGATTGATAGCCTGTCAAGCTACTGCGCGGGCTCATCTTGCACCTGTGGTGCTCGCCGTACCAAAGTACGGCTGTGCTCCTCGGCGCAACCTGAGCCCGCTCGCTACGCTTGCCAAGCTATCAATCCAATAGAAACCGGACTCGGGTGCGAAAGTGCCCGCCCACTTAAAATGGCGCCATGCTGCAGCAAAGAACTCTGAAATCCCTGACCCGTGCCGTAGGCGTTGGCCTGCACAGTGGCCAGCGGGTCGAGATCACGTTGCGGCCGGCGCAGCCGGACACGGGCATCGTGTTCCGCCGTGTTGACCTGCCGCAGCCGGCGGACATTCCGGTGTCGGCGATGGCGGTCAGCGATACGCGACTGGCCTCGACCCTGTCGAACGGGGGTGCCAAGGTGCATACGGTGGAGCACCTGATGTCGGCCTGCGCGGGGCTCGGTATCGACAACCTGTATGTGGACATCACGGCCGAAGAGGTGCCCATCCTCGATGGCTCCGCCGCCTCGTTTGTCTTCCTGCTGCAAAGCGCCGGCATCGCGCTGCAAAATGCGCCGCGCCGCTTCATCCGCATCACCCAGCCGATCGAGGTGCGCGAGGGGGAGGGGGGCAACCAGAAGTGGGCCCGGCTCGACCCCTACCATGGCTACAAGCTCAACTTCGAGATCGATTTCAGCCATCCGGCGGTGGATTCCACCGGCCAGCGCGTCGAATTTGACATGAGCCGGAACAACTACTCGCGTGACATTGCGCGTGCCCGCACCTTCGGCTTCACGAAGGACGTGGAGATGATGCGTGCCAACGGCCTGGCCCTGGGCGGTGGGCTGGACAACGCCATCGTGATGGACGACTACAAGGTGCTCAATGCCGGGGGCCTGCGCTACGACGACGAGTTCGTCAAGCACAAGATCCTCGACGCCATGGGTGATCTCTACATCCTGGGCAAGCCGCTGCTGGCGGCCTACAGTGCCTTCCGTTCCGGCCATGCGCTCAACAACAAGCTGCTGCGCGAGTTGCTCCAGCGCACCGACGCCTGGGAGACGGTGACCTTCGACAACGAAAAGCTGGCGCCCGTGGGCTTTGCCCAGCTGGCACGGGCCTGGTGACATGGCCCCCACGCTACCCCGTTGCACGGGTCGCCGCCCCCCGAGGGGGCTAACCTGCTGCCTTGGGGCGGCCCGGCGGCGCGTTGTCCGCGTGGGGTAGGCGCATGCTGTTGTTCCGCTGGCTCATCCTTCTGCTGCTGCTCGGTGCGGCCGTCTGTTTTGCCTTCTATGCCGGCACCGGCCGCCCGCACTTCAAGCGCTGGGGCCTGCTCACGCTCAAGTGGACCCTGATCGCAGCGGGCGGTTTTTTCGCCGTGCTGATTCTGGAGCGCCTCGCCTAGCTGGGTGCTTCGGGCGTCCGGGGGGCCTGCGCCGGGTGAAGTTGTGTAAAGGCCTTGCGCTCGCCGCTCCCCGGTGCGGCACAACGGCCACAAACCCCGCACAATCCGCTGCATGCATTCGACAAAAGTGTTGTCCTCCTTGCTGCATGCCCTCTGGGAGATTGCCAAGACCGATCTGGCATTGTTTCGGCGCTTTCGCCGCCTGGGGCTGGCCACGCTGGCCATTGCGCTGGTGCCCGCCGCGTATGCGCTGATCTACCTCACCAGCGTCTGGGATCCGAACGCCAAGACCAGCCACCTGCCGGTCGGCATCGTCAATCAGGATACCGGTTACGACTACGGCGAACGTCTGGTCAACGTGGGGGCGGAGCTCACGCAGGAATTGAGCCGGTCCGGCACCTTCAGTTTTCGTGAAATGGCGGATGCCGAGGCTGCACGGCACGCGGTCAAGCTCGGTCAGCTCGCCTTTGCGGTCATCATCCCGCGCGATTTCAGCGCCAACGCTGTGCCGGGCGTGTATGCGGGGGCAGGCACGGTGACGGTGGTGCTGTCCGAAGGCAATAACTATGCGGCCGCCGGCCTGGCACGTCGCTTTGCGGTGGACCTGGGGCATCAGGTCAACGAGGCGCTGAACGAAAAGCGCTGGGAGCAGGTGCTGCTGTCGGCCGACGGCTCGGGCAAGAGTCTCAACATGCTCAAGGCCGGCATGGCGCAGCTGCGTACCGGGGCGCATGCCTACTACGAGGGGTTGGCGCGCTACAGCAGCACAGCCAAACAGCTGTCGAATGGCTTCAAGCAGGTCGGGGCAGGCATCCGCACCATGGAGGCCCGCCTGCCACCCGAGTCCGAACTCAAGACACTCAAGGCCGGGGCCCAGCGCCTGGCCGCGCGCCAGCGCGATATGGGCGCAGGGCTGGAGCAGTTGCATGCCGGTGCGCGCCGGTTGACGGAGGGCGCGCACCAGATGCAGCAGGAGACGGCGGCCATCCCCTTCGTGGGCGAACGGGTGGCGGCTGGTGCGGGCGAGCTGGCCGACGGCGGGCAGCAGTTGAGCGACGGCCTGGCCACGGCACTGGACGCGAACGCCCGGCTGACACGCGGGGCGGCCCGCCTGGAAGAGGGAACGGGCAAGCTGGTGGACGGCGCCAGCGCCTTGGGCGAGAGCCTGCGGACGCTGGCCGACAAGCTGCCGGAAGACGCGCGCCTCGATGCCTTTGCCAAAGGCGGTGATGATCTGGTGCGTGGGGCGGCCCAGTTGCGCACCGGCATCGAGCTGGTGGCCTCAGCCCTGCCGGCCTCGGTCAGCAAACCCGAAGGCAGTGCGCGCGGGCTGGCCGATTCGGTCAAGCCGAATCTGGAGGTGTTGGCACCGGTGGCCAACAATGGCAGTGCCTTTGCGCCCAACATGATTGCCATGGCGCTCTGGCTCGGCGCGGCCATGGCGGTCTACCTGTTCAATGTCCGTGTGCTCGCCACGCCCCATGCCTCGGCCCCGGCGCTCGCCAAGACCCTGGGCAAGTTCGTCGCCCCGGCCCTGGTGGTGCTGGCGCAGACGGCGCTCGTGATGCTGGTGCTGGTGCTCGGCCTGGGCATTGCGGTGCCCGACTACCTGAGCCTCACCCTGATCATGCTGACGGCCGGACTGGCGTTCCTGGCCATCGTCTACCTGCTGCAGCGCGCGCTCGGCGAGGCCGGCAAGCTGCTGGTGGTTCTGCTGCTGACACTGCAACTGGCCGCGGGTGGTGGTGTGGTGCCGATCGAGCTGACAGCCGATTTCTTCCAGGCCATCCACGCCTGGCTGCCGTTCACTTGGGGCGTCAAGGCCTTGCGCGCCAGCCTGTTCGGAGCTTTCGACAATGGCTGGCTCTGGGCCTGGCTGGAGCTGCTGCTGTTCGGCGCCCTGGCGTTGCTGCTGGCGAGCCTGGTACGCCGCTGGCAGCTGGTGGCGCCGGCCGACTACCGGCCAGGCATCGAGATCTAGCGCCAGGCGGCGCCTCAGCGGCTGCGGCCGGCGCGGTACATGCCGCTGGTCGTGCGCGCCAGCGGCGTCACTTTCGCGATCTGTGCCAGCGCCGCACCGGCGTGGGCGTGTGTGATGGCCAGGCCCAGCGCGTCGGCCGCATCCGGGCCGGGCAGGCCGGGCAGCTTGAGCAGGCGCTTGACCATTTCCTGCACCTGTGCCTTCTGTGCGCGGCCATGGCCGACCACGGCCTGCTTCATCTGCAGCGCGGTGTACTCGGCCACCGGCAGGTCCCGCATGACCAGAGCGCTCAGGCAGGCGCCGCGCGCCTGGCCCAGCAGCAGCGTGGACTGCGGGTTGACGTTGACGAAGACGATCTCCACCGCCGCCGCCTGCGGCTGGTAACGCGTGATCACTTCCTGAATGCCTTCGAACAGTACCTTCAGGCGTGCCGGCAACTCGCCCTGCGGCAGGTGTGTGGTCGTGATGGTCCCGCTGGCCACGTAGCTGAGCTGATGGCCCGCCACGTCGATGACGCCGAAGCCTGTGGTGCGCAAGCCGGGGTCTATGCCAAGGAGTCGCATGGTCACCTCGGCGTCCACGGATTATGCGTAGCGCCACCGCCGTGCAAGGCAGACCGTGCGAACCGTGGGGCACCGCGGAACCGGCTTTGCCGGTCCGCTGGTGCCGCCCCCTTGAGGGCGGGGGCGTAGCGACACGCAGTGCGCGCAGCCTGGGGGTGTTTCATGGTCATGGCAGTTCGGCGTTCCAGAGGCGGGTGGCGATCACGGCCGAGCGTTCGGCCAGGTAGCTGGAGTTGGGCAGCTTCTCGAAGTACTTGGGCCGTGGCAGCATGACGGCCAGCCGCGCCGCCTCCAGTGGCGTCAGGCGCGATGCCGGTTTGCGGAAGTAATGCTGGGCCGCGGCCTCGGCGCCGAACACGCCTTCGCCCCATTCCACGTGGTTGAGGTAGATCTCCAGGATGCGCCGCTTGCTGAGCAGCTGTTCCAGCAGGAAAGTCAGCACGAACTCCTGGCCCTTGCGTACAAAGGTGCGCTCGCCGGAGAGGAACAGGTTCTTCGCCAGTTGCTGCGTGATGGTGGACCCGCCAACGATCTTGGGCGGCTTGACCACCCTGGCGCCGCTGGCCGCTTTCTTTGCAGCTTGTGCTTCGGCCTGGGCGTTCTTCTGCCAGGCCTTCTCCAGTGCGTCCCAGTCGACACCGTCGTGCCAGGTGAAGCCGTCGTCTTCGGAGGCGATCACGGCGCGTTTGAGGTGGTCGGAGATCTGGTCATAGTCGACCCACTGCTGGCGCCAGCGCAGTTGGTCCTTCTCGTTCAGCAGGCGCCAGGCCTCGGAACGCTCGAAGGCGGTGGACTGCGGGTCGAGCACGGCCATGGCAGCGATGCGCGCGACGAAGAACAGCTGCAACACCAGCAGGGCGGCGGCGAGCAGGACAGTCCAGCGCAGCAGGCCTTTCATGGCGGTCACGGCCCCGGGGCGCTGAGGCGGGTTTCCAGCGTGTCGTCACGCGTGAAACGAAAGCGCGACACCACCACGATTTGTTCCGCCTGGCGGCGCATGGCCGAACTGAATTCACCGAAAGGTCCAGCGCTGCGGGCGATGGACTGCGCACGCCGGTCCAGCGTGCGGTTGCCGGAGCTCTCCACCACCTCGGTGGCCAGCACCCGGCCATCGTGGTTGACGGTCACGGTCATGGTCAGTTCACCGTAGAGCTTCTTGCCACCGGCTTCGGGGAAGTTCTCCGTGCCGCGGTCCTCGATGGCGCGGCGCAGCCGGTCGTAGTAGAGCGCATAGCTCTCTTCACGCGTGGCCGGGCTGATGTAGCGCTTTTTCGGTCGGGCGTTCTCGGCGTTGATGCGGCGCTCGATCTCGGCCAGCATCTTGATGAGCTGGCGGCGCTTTTCCTCGCGCGCCACCTGCTCGGGCGTATCGTTCGGCAGGGTCGGGTCGGTCTTGGGCAGGGCGGCAATCTGTTGGCGGATCTGCGCCAGCAACAGCGTCTGCTGCAGCTGCAGCGCCTGCAACTGCTTCTGGGTTTCCTGCTCCAGCGCCTCACCGCTGTCGCTGATCAGCGCCGAAGGCAGCGGGCTGGTGGCGCGGCCGCGCTCCGCATCCCCTCCACCGGCCATGTTGGCTTGGGCAATCGCGGTCGCTTTGTCGGGCCGCTCGTTGGTGCGGGCGTTGACGAGGATGACTTCCAGCGGCGTGTCCTCGAACACCCGGTTGAAGGCTTCGGGGTCGACGATGCGCACCGTCAGCAGGGCCGCATGCACGGCGACCGAGACGCCGAGGGCAAGCTGCAGGGGGCTGAGGGCGCGCAGGTTCACGGGGCTGAGGGCCTGTTCACACTGATTTCTCAGATGCGAACGGGGTTGAAACCGCGCCAATTTAGGCGCGCGACGACGCCCAGGCTGACCGCCTGGGTTAGGAGTGCAACAACGAGTGGCGCGGTTTCAACCCCGTTCCCTTTGGGTTGCGGCCAAAAAGGCCATGCGCCGCGTTGCGAAGCCTTGCCGGGGGGCAACCCCGGCTGCGTTTCGCGCCTTGCGCATGACCTTTTTGACTCGCAACGCATCTTGAGAAATCAGTGTGAACAGGCCCTAATTATCCCCTGCAGGGGTTTCGGTTTCGGTGACGTCCACCGCAATCTCGATCGGGCCGGCGGCCAGGTGTTCGGCTTCTTCTTCCTCGGCCTCCTCCTCGACCACCGTTTCCGGAACGGTGTCGAGCCGCTCGACCACGGTGCCCTTGACGTCCAGCGCCACC
>JAYRLJ010000532.1:0-1518 GCA_041905305.1 Hylemonella sp.
ACTAATGTTAACGAATGGGATGGCCCGTAGCCGATAAGCCATGATCGATATCGTGCGCCGCTACAAATATCTCGTACGTGATACTGACCGGCATGGGAACGTGCGTTGGTACTTGCGGCGCCGCGGCCTACCGAAGATTCGTATGTCCATTGGGCCCGACTCTCCGGATTTCGAATTGGCATATCGGGACGCTATAAATGGGCACGTCAAGCACCCTGTGCCGCGCCCTGTTCAGGGCACGCCCGTCATGTCTGGCAGCGTCTCTGAACTGCTGAAGGCCTACTACAAAAGCGCGGCCTTTAAAGCCTGCGGTAAGCGTACTCGTAAGGTCCGCCGGCGAGTCCTTGACCGGTTCGAGATTGAGCACGGCTCCAAGAGAGCCCGGTTGCTCATGCTGCGGCACGCCATCCAGATTCGCGACAGGATCGCCGATACGCCCGGCGCCGCAAATTGCCTCGTGAAGTACCTGCGCCAGGTCTGGGCCAATGGCATCCCGCTTGAACTTGTCAGTGAAAACCCCTTCACGAAGGTCGCTTACCTGAAGCCTAGAAAGGCCGGGGGCATCCCGCAGTGGACCAGCGAAGAGGTGGAAGCCTTCGAGGCGTATTGGCCTGTAGGCTCGAAACCGCGTCTTGCGTTTGCCCTGCTGATCTATACCGGCCAGCGACGCTCGGACATTATTCGGCTCGGCTGGCAGCACCTGCGCGATGGGTGTCTCACGTTTACACAGGTCAAGAACGCGGATAGGAAGCCCGTCAGGCTGTCAATCCCGGTCCATCCGGAGCTTGCCCGGATTATCGCTGCCACCCCCTCCAGCGACTGCCTTACGTTCCTAGAAAGCGATCGCGGAGGCCCGTTCACCGACGATGGATTTGGCAATGCATTCCGGCGCTGGGTAAGAGCAGCCGGGCTTTACGGCGTCAGCCCGCACGGCCTTCGCAAGGCCACCAGCTCCCGCCTAGCCGAGCGAGGTGCCACTGGGCACGAGATCATGGCCGTTACGGGCCATCAAACGCTCAAAGAAGTTGATCGCTACACGAAGGCCGCGCAGCAGAAGATCATGGCGCAGTCGGGCATGAAAAAGCTGGGCGCTGACTTCTCAGGAGTGTCCCACTCAGAGAGCACGGCGATGCAGTGGGACAAAACCACCGCGCAAGATACTGATTTTACTAACGCTAAAAATGAAGTGGTGCCCAGGGCCGGAATCGAACCAGCGACACTGCAATTTTCAGTCGCATGCTCTACCAACTGAGCTACCTGGGCACCGGGTCCTGCGACAGACCCGCGCTTATAGAGAGGCGCCGCGCACGTGTCAACGCTTGACCGGACCCTTTGCGGCGACCGACTTCGCCTTCGATTCCAGCCGCTTGAGCGCTTCCGCGGCATCGTCGTCGAGGCGTCGTTTCGTCGCCGCGTCGAGCCTGTCCCAGCGCACGCCCGCGATGGCGCCATGCAGCGCATGAAGCAGGTTGCGGCTCGCCGCGCGCGGATTGGCGCGCTTGACCATCGCATAGGCTT
>JAYRLJ010000133.1:0-7922 GCA_041905305.1 Hylemonella sp.
GCGCGCTGGTGAACAGGGCCGTGGTTTTGCCGTGGTCGCCAGTGAGGTGCGTAGCTTGGCCGGCCGCAGTGCGGATGCCGCCAAGGAAATCAAGACCCTGATCACCGACAGCGTGTCGCGTGTCGAGCAGGGTACGGTACTGGTGGACCAGGCCGGCTCCACCATGGACGAGATCGTCAGCAGCATCCGTCGCGTGACCGACATCATGGGCGAGATCAGTGCGGCCAGCTCGGAACAGAGCTCCGGCGTGGCCCAAGTGGGCGAAGCCGTGGTGCAGATGGACCAGGCCACGCAGCAGAACGCAGCCCTGGTGGAAGAGATGGCGGCCGCGGCCTCCAGCCTCAAGAGCCAGGCGCAGGACCTGGTGCAGGCGGTGGCGGTGTTCAAGCTGGCGCAAGGTCAGGGCGCTGCAGTGACGCAACAACGTGCCACGTCTGGCCCGAGCCAGCCGGCATCGACTGCCAGCACGGCCAAGGCCTTGCCCAAGCCGGAGGCGCCCAAGGCCGCACCCAAAGCACCGGCTGCGACTGCAGTGGCCGCAGCGCCTACGAAGTCGAACCCCGTCAAGGCCGTAGACGCGGGCGACGACTGGGAAACCTTTTGAGCGTCGTTGCGCTAAATGAACTGAACCTAACCCCAACCCTTCAAGGGAGTTGAAAAAATGAGCAATTCATCCATCACGCAGACTGCAGCCAGCAGCCAAGCTTTGCTGGGCGACAAGATCATGCTGGCCGCCATCGGCCTGAGTGCGGTGGCTGCCGTGGTTCTGGGCGCTAACTTCGTCGAGTCCGGCTTGGCGTGGGGCGCGTCGGCGGTGCTGCTGGTCGTGGCCGCTCTGGTCTACCTTGCCAAGCGCGGTACGCTGACGTCCAGCCTAATACTGGCTTTCGTCCTGTCGTCTTTCGTGGAACTGCACATCCAGTTGGCCCGCGGCATGACGGAGTTTCACTTTGGTGTCTTCGTCACGCTCGCCCTGCTGCTGGTGTACCTGGACTGGCGGCCGATCGTGCTGTCGGCGGCCACCTTCGCCGTGCATCACGTGGTGTTTGACCGCCTGCAGGCGGCAGGCTACGGTTTCTACTGCCTGACCCAGCCGGACTTTGCGCTCGTCGTGTTACACGCCGTGTATGTGGTGATCCAGACCGCGCTGGAAGTGGTTCTCGCCGTGAGCATGGGGCGCACGGCGCGCCAGGGTCAGGAGCTGAGTCAGCTCGTCAGTGCCGTCGACCAGCCTGACGGCATTGCGCTGGAGGTACAGAACCTGCCGGTTTCCACGCCTGCCGCCAAAGCCTTGCAGTCGACGTTGCAGCGGATGGCGCAGGCGGTAGCCGCTGTGCGAGCCTCCGCCGGCAGTATGGAAGTGGCCTCGAGCGAGATTGCCCAGGGCAACCAGGATCTGAGCGCCCGCACTGAGCAGCAGGCCAGCGCGCTGCAGCAGACCGCCTCCAGCATGGAGGAGCTCAGCTCCACCGTGAAGCAGAACGCCGAGAACGCCAAGCAGGCCAACCAGCTGGCGCAAAGCGCCTCCACTGTGGCGGTGCAGGGCGGCGAGGTGGTGGCCCAGGTGGTGGACACCATGAAGGGTATCAACGAGTCGAGCCGCAAGATCAACGACATCATCAGCGTCATTGACGGCATTGCCTTCCAGACCAACATTCTGGCCTTGAACGCCGCGGTGGAGGCGGCGCGTGCCGGTGAACAGGGCCGCGGTTTTGCGGTGGTGGCTTCGGAAGTGCGTTCGCTGGCGGGCCGTTCAGCCGATGCCGCCAAGGAGATCAAGACCCTGATCACCGACAGCGTGGAACGCGTCGAACAAGGCAGTGCGCTGGTGGACCAGGCTGGCAGCACCATGAACGAAGTGGTGAGCAGCATCCGCCGCGTGACCGACATCATGGGCGAGATCAGCGCCGCCAGCGCCGAGCAGAATTCGGGTGTGGCGCAAGTGGGCCAAGCCGTAACGCAGATCGACCAGGCCACGCAGCAGAACGCGGCCCTGGTGGAAGAAATGGCGGCGGCGGCTGCCAGCCTGCGCGGGCAGGCCAATGACCTGGTGCACAACGTGGCCGTTTTCAAGGTCAACCAGGCCAGCCATGCACCGGCCGGCCAACTCCGCCTGAACTGAATATCAAGAAAGGACGTCGTTCATGAACCAAACCAACCAGGTCGAGGCGCAAGCGCCGACGAACATCCGCGAATTCCTGGCCTTCAAGCTGGGCAAAGAGGAATACGGCATCGACATCCTGCGTGTGCAGGAAATCCGCTCGTACGAAGCGCCTACCCGCATGGCCAATGCGCCGGAGTACATCAAGGGCGTGGTGAACCTGCGCGGGGTGATCGTGCCCATCATCGACATGCGCATCAAGTTCAACCTGGAAGAAGTCAAGTACGACGGCTTCACGGTGGTGATCGTGCTCAACATCGGCAAGCAGGTCATCGGAATGGTGGTCGATGGCGTGTCGGACGTGATCACGCTGGCGCCTGAGCAGCTGCGCCCGGTGCCGGAGCTGAACTCGGCCATCGCGGGGGACCACCTGCTGGCCATCGGCTCGCTGGAAGACCGCATGCTGATCCTGCTGGACATCGAGAAGCTCATGAGCAGCGCCGACATGGGGCTGGTGAGTTCAGCAGCGTAATTTTTCTAACAACATCAAGGACAGTCGTTATGGGAACCCTTGGCAAACTGAAAATCGGCAGCCGTCTTGGCTTGGCCTTCGGCATCATCCTGCTGCTGCTGGTCATCAGTGTGGCGGTCGGCATCTGGCGTATCGAAGCGCTGGCAAGCCAGGCGCGCGTTCTCGCAACCACCGACAACGAGAAGTTGCGAACCGCAGTCCAGTGGCGCCAGGCCATCGAATTGAACTGGATCCGCACCCGCGCTGCCTTGCTGGAGGATGATCCGGCTCGCGTCAAGGTCTGGCAGGCGGAGATGGACGAGACCACCAAAGTGGCGAGTGCCGCTGCCAAGAAGGTGGACGAGATGGTGACCTCGCCCGAGGGCAAGGCGTTGATCGCTGAGATCAACAAGGCCCGCGAGGCTTACCGTGTTCCGCGGGCTGACGCACTCAAGCGCCACATGTCGGGTGAGAATGTCTCGGAGGTCGTGGAGAAGCAGCTTAAACCGCTGTCCCTGAGCTACCTCGATGCGCTGAGCCGGTTCGAGCAACGGCAAAAGGATCTCTACGAAAAGGCGCTGATTGAAGCGGAACAGGCCGCGAGGCTGGGCGAACAGATCATGGCGGGTGTGGGCCTGGTGGCGCTTGCGCTGGGGATCTTCTTTGCGGTCGTGATCGCGCGCTCCATCGTGCGCCCGATCCAGCAGGCGGCCGACAACCTCAAGCTCGTGGCCGAAGGTGACCTGACGCAGGACATTCGCGCCGAGGGGCACGATGAGGCCGCCGAACTGCTGAGGTCGCTGGCCGCCATGCAAGCCAGCTTGCGGCAGATTGTTGCCCGCGTACGCCAGGGCAGCGAATCGGTGGCCACGGCCAGCGCCGAGATTGCCCAAGGCAACCAAGATCTGTCTTCCCGTACGGAATCGCAGGCCAGCGCGCTGGAAGAAACTGCGGCGTCCATGGAGGAACTCGGCTCCACCGTGAAGCAGAACGCCGACAACGCGCGCCAGGCCAACCAGCTGGCGCAAAGCGCCAGCACGGTGGCGGTGCAAGGCGGCGAGGTGGTGGCCCAGGTGGTGGACACCATGAAGGGCATCAACGAGTCGAGCAAGAAGATTGCCGACATCATCAATGTGATTGATGGCATCGCCTTCCAGACCAACATCCTGGCCTTGAACGCCGCGGTGGAAGCGGCGCGTGCCGGTGAGCAGGGTCGTGGTTTTGCGGTCGTGGCCAGCGAGGTGCGCAGCCTGGCCGGCCGCTCGGCGGACGCCGCCAAGGAGATCAAGACCTTGATTGATGACAGCGTGCAGCGTGTCGGACAGGGCAGCACGCTGGTGGACCAGGCGGGCACCACCATGACCGAAGTGGTGAGCAGCATCCGCCGCGTGACCGACATCATGGGCGAAATCAGCGCCGCGAGCACCGAACAGAGCCAGGGTGTGGCCCAGGTGGGTGAAGCCGTGACCAATATGGACCAGGCGACGCAGCAGAACGCTGCGCTGGTGGAAGAGATGGCGGCCGCGGCTTCCAGTCTCAAAGGCCAGGCCAACGACTTGGTGCAGGCGGTGGCAGTGTTCAAGCTGGCGCAGGGTCAGGGCGCTGCGGTGGTACAGCACCGTACCGCGTCCAGCCCGAGCCAGCCGGCATCGACCCCTAGCGCAGCCAGGGCCTTGCCCAAGCCAGTAGCACCCAAGCCGGCCGCAAAGGCACCGGTGGCGGCTGCAGCCGCCAAGCCTGCCCCGGTGAAGGCCGGCGCGGACGCCGGTGACGATTGGGAAACCTTCTGAAAGCGTAGACAATTCTCAATTCGCACTGGCGTCATGCGCTAACCTTGCGCGTGGAGACGCCGGACGGCAAGACGCTAGCGGTTCCAGCCGGGGACTGCAGGTCGGGGCAGGCGAGATCAATCTTTTACACGGAGCCAGGAAACATGTCCAACACAAAGAAAATCAAGGTCGGCCAGCGCTTGGCGCTGGGGTTTGGTGTCGTGATCGCGTTGGGCGTTGCCATTGCCCTGGCCGCCACGGTCAAGATGAACGGCCTCGCCTCCGACCTGAAGATCATGTCCGCCGAGCAGATGACGCAGATGCGTCAGTTCGTCCAGTTGAAGGACAACCTGAACGGGGCGGCGCTGAACCTGCGCAACATCATGATCAGCACCAACCTCGAGCTCAAGCCCAGGTTTCGCGACATGATCGAGAAGTCCAAGGCCGAGAACGTGAAGTTGATCGCCGAGCTCGACAAGGTGACCCATACACCGGAAGGCAAAGCCTTGATGGCTGCCATCAAGGAGCACAGCAATGCCTACGAGCAGATTGCCGCGCAGGCCATGGAGCTGGCCATGCAAGGTGACTTGCCTGGCTCTGACAAGCAGTTGTTTACGGCGCGTGAGAAGCGTCTTGCGCTGTTCAAGGCCGTGGAGGATTCGATTCAGTTGCGCTTCGATACCGCGCAGAAGCTGGCCGAGGACGGTGCTTCGACGGCGGCCGCCAGCGCCTGGCTGGCGCTGGGGCTGGCACTGGCGATGGCTTTGCTGGGCGGCTTGATCGCCTGGCAGATCACCCGCCAGATCGGGCGCGAACTGGGCGCCGAACCGCACGACGTCTCGCGCGTGGTGAACCGTATCGCCGACGGCGATCTTACGGAGACGTTGGCTGTGCGCTCCGGCGACCGCGACAGCGTGATGGCCGCCGTCAAGCGCATGCAGGAATCCCTGGTGCGCACCGTGGCGGTGGTGCGCCAGGGCAGCGAGTCGGTGGCCACGGCCAGCAGTGAGATTGCGCAAGGCAACAACGACCTGTCGGCCCGTACCGAAAGCCAGGCCAGCGCCTTGCAGGAAACCGCTGCGTCCATGGAGCAACTGGGCTCCACCGTGAAGCACAACGCCGAGAACGCCAAGCAGGCCAACCAGCTCGCCCAGAGTGCGTCCACCGTGGCGGTACAAGGTGGTGAGGTGGTAGCCCAGGTGGTGGACACCATGAAGGGCATCAACGAGTCGAGCCGCAAGATCAACGACATCATCAGCGTGATCGACGGCATCGCCTTCCAGACCAACATCCTGGCCTTGAATGCCGCGGTGGAAGCGGCGCGTGCCGGTGAGCAGGGCCGCGGCTTTGCGGTGGTGGCTTCGGAAGTGCGTTCGCTGGCCGGCCGCTCGGCCGATGCTGCCAAGGAGATCAAGACCCTCATTACCGACAGCGTGTCGCGTGTGGAGCAGGGCACAGTACTGGTGGACCAGGCGGGCAGCACCATGAACGAGATTGTCAGCAGTATCCGCCGTGTAACCGACATCATGGGCGAGATCAGCGCCGCGAGTACCCAGCAGAGCCAGGGCGTGGCCCAGGTCGGCGACGCGGTGACGCAGATGGACCAGGCCACGCAGCAGAACGCGGCCCTGGTGGAAGAGATGGCGGCCGCGGCCTCCAGCCTCAAAGGCCAGGCCAACGATCTGGTGCAAGCGGTGGCGGTGTTCAAGTTGTCGGTACAAGATGCGAAGGCATCGTACGCGCCTGCTGTTGCGAGTTCTCATTCGGCCGCTCGTGTGGCAGCCCGTCCCCAGGCCAGCGCGCAGCCAGCCATTGCGATGAAGGCCGGCGCGGACCTTGGTATTGATCTCGACAGCGCCATTCAGGCGCATGCCGACTGGCGTTCCAAGCTGCGCACGGCAGCGACGCGCAAGGAAACCATGGACGCCGAAACCATTGGGTGTGACGACTGCTGCACGCTGGGCAAGTGGCTGTATGGTGCCGGCAAGTCGCAATATGGTGGCAAGCCCTCTTTTGTGAGTCTGGTGGATGCGCACCGGCAGTTCCACCAGGAGGCTGGGAAGGTCGCTCGCCTGATCAACCAGGGGGCTTATGACGAGGCAGACCGGCAACTGGGCGGCAACACTGCGTTTTCACGCGCTTCCAGCAGCGTCGGGACGGCCGTGATCCAGTTGCGGGACGAGTTGAAGGGAAAGACGTCTGGCGCGCCCAAGACGGCACCTGCGGCGAGAGTCGTGCGTCCGGCCGCCAAGCCGGCCCCGGTGAAGGCCGGTGCAGACGCCGGTGACGACTGGGAAGCGTTCTAAGCCGGCGCAGCGGGGCGCAACCCCGCTGCTCGCGGGTACGCGTCAGCGGGCTCGCCGGGCGCGCAGGTAGGCCTCGGCCTCGTCGGCCGGCATCGGCCGGGCGAACAGATAGCCCTGCACCTCGTTGCAGCCGAAGGCGCTCAGCCGGGCCAGCATCTCGTCGGTTTCCACGCCTTCGGCAATGGTGCGCAGGTTCAGGCTGCGGGCCATCTGGATGATGGCGCGCACGATCGCGGCGTCGTCCGGGTCGGTGGCAAGATCGCGCACGAAGCTGCGGTCGATCTTCAGGCGGTCGATGTCGAAGCGCTTGAGGTAGGCCAGGCTGGAGTAGCCGGTGCCGAAATCGTCGATGGAGAGCTGGACGCCCAAGTGCTTGAGGCGCTGCAGGCGCGCCAGTACGTCGTCCACGTTCTGGATCAGGATCGACTCGGTGAGTTCAAGCTCCAGCAAGGCGGGCTGCAGGCCGGACGCCTGCAGGGCCTGCGTGATGGACTCCTCGACGTCGCCCCGCTTGAACTGCACGGCCGAGAAGTTGACGGCCATCGTCAGTGGTGGCAGACCGGCCTGCTGCCATGCCATGGCTTGCCGACAGGCTTCGCCCAGCACCCATTGGCCGATGGGCACGATCAGGCCGCTCTCCTCCGCCACCGGAATGAAGCGCCCGGGCTCCACCATGCCGAGCTCCGGGTGCTGCCAGCGCAGCAGCGCCTCGACCCCGATCACGTCGCCGGTCTCCAGTTCGATCTGCGGCTGGTAGTGCAGCACGAACTCCTGCCGCTCCAGTGCACGCCGCAGGCCGGCTTGCAGTTGCAGGTGGTCCACCACTTCGGCGTTCATGGCTTCATCGAAGAAGCGGTAGGTGTTGCGTCCCGCTTCCTTGGCGCGGTACATGGCCATGTCGGCCTTGCGCAGCAGGGTCTCGAAGTCGCGGCCGTCGTCCGGGAACAGCGCAGCGCCGACCGAGACCGTGGTGGCGATCTCGTGGCCCTCGATCCGGCAGGGCAACTGCAGGCTCTCGATGATCTTGACCATGATGCCGGCCGGCACGTCGGCGTCCGGCAGGTCGCGCAGCACGATCAGGAATTCATCCCCGCCCTGGCGGCTGATGGTGTCTGTTTCGCGCACGCAGCTGCGCAGGCGCTCCGCCACGGCCTTGAGCAGCGCGTCGCCCAGCTGGTGGCCCAGGGTGTCGTTGATGCTCTTGAATCCGTCGAGGTCGAGGAACAACAGGGCCA
>JAYRLJ010000533.1:0-1505 GCA_041905305.1 Hylemonella sp.
GGCGGCATAGCCCACATAACGCGGGTCGCCCTGGGCCATGGCCAGATCAAAGTAGCGGCGCGCAATGTCCAGGCGCAGCGCGGCGTCGGCCGGCCGCGCAGCCAGCTGCAGGCGCAGGCTGTCCACGCGGCGCACCGCAGGGGCTGCCTTGTTGGGCAGCGTTTCCACGATGTCGGCATCGCTGGCGGGGGTAAAGGGCGCGGCATGGGCCAGGGCGCAGGCAGTGAGAAGAACGGCCGTCAGGGCGCGCGGGAGCGCGTGTGGGGGCAAAGGCATGGGGCAAAAGGCTCGATGATCAGCGGATTGGATGGTATTGCGATCGAGTCGCGGGGCTGAAGTCGGGGTGAGTGGTGACCAGAAACGCCAGCGATGCAATTCGGTGGGGATTGAGACCGGTGATGTTCAGGTTTCGATGCAACGACAGTCGTGGGAACCAGACCCGCCTCAGCGCTTCCTCCCGCCCAAAATGCTCCCCAGCGCCCCGCGCAGCACCTGCCGCGCCAGGTTGCGCGCCTCGGACTTCAGCACCTGCTGCACCAGCCCGTCGCGGCTGCCGCCGCGCGGGCCGGTGGAGCCCAGCAGCACGTCCTTCAGACCGCCCAGCAGGCCGCCGCCGTCTGCCGCCTTTTGCGCTTCTTCGGCCTGCGCGGCCTGGGTAGCCTGGGTGCGGGCCAGCAGCAGCTCGTAAGCGGATTCGCGGTCTTGCGCCTTTTCGTACACCCCGGCCACCAGCGAGCTGGCGATCAGCGCCTGCCGCTGCTGGGGGGTGATGGGGCCGATCTGGCTGCCGGGCGGGTAAACAAACGCGCGCTCGGTCACACTGGGGCGGCCCTTGGCATCCAGAAAGCTCACCAGCGCCTCGCCGACAGCCAGCTCGGTGATGGCGGTTTCAATGTCCAGCCCCGGCTTTTGCCGCATGGTTTGCGCCGTGGCCTTCACGGCCTTCTGGTCGCGCGGGGTGAAGGCGCGCAGCGCGTGCTGCACGCGGTTGCCCAACTGGGCCAGCACGCTGTCGGGGATGTCCAGCGGGTTCTGCGTCACAAAATACACCCCTACGCCCTTGGAGCGCACCAGCCGCACCACCAGTTCAATGCGTTCGACCAGCACCTTGGGTGCCTCGTTGAACAGCAGGTGCGCCTCGTCAAAAAAGAACACCAGCTTGGGCTTGTCCAGGTCGCCCACTTCGGGCAGTGTTTCAAACAGCTCCGACAGCATCCAAAGCAGAAAAGTGGCGTACAGGCGCGGCGAGTTCAGCAGCTTGTCGGCGGCCAGGATGTTCACCACGCCCTTGCTGCCCACGGTTTGCATGAAGTCACTGATATTGAGCATGGGCTCGCCAAAGAACTTGTCGCCGCCCTGGCTTTCAATCTGCATCAAGCCGCGCTGGATGGCGCCCACGCTGGCGGCGCTGATGTTGCCGTACTGGGTGGTGAACTGGCTGGCGTTGTCGCCCACATGCTGCAGCATGGCGCGCAGGTCTTTCAGGTCCAGCAGCAGCATGCCGG
>JAYRLJ010000134.1:0-1677 GCA_041905305.1 Hylemonella sp.
ATGGGCAAGACCACGCTGTTCAAGAGCCTGATGGGCGTGCTGCCGCTCAAGGCCGGCCAGATCGAGGTCGCCGGCCAGGACGTCTCGAAAGACGAAAGCTACCGCCGCGTCGCCAAGGGCATTGCCTACGTGCCGCAGGGCCGCATGATCTTCCCCACCCTGACGGTGGAGGAGAACATCCAGACCGGGCTGGAGAACGCCAAGTACAAGCGCATCCCGGACGAGATCTACGCCCTCTTCCCGGTGCTGTGGGACATGCGCCGGCGCAAGGGCGGCAACCTGTCGGGCGGGCAGCAGCAGCAGCTGGCGATTGCCCGCGCGCTGGTGACCGACCCCAAGGTGCTGCTGCTCGACGAGCCCACCGAGGGCATCCAGCCTTCCATCATCAAGGACATCGCCAAGGCGCTCAACGAGATCCGCAAGCTGCGCGAGATCACCATCGTCGTCTCCGAGCAGGTGCTGTCCTTCGCCATGGACGTGGCTGACCGCCTGTTCGTCATCGAAGGCGGCCGCCTGGTGCACGAGACGCTGCGTGAGCAGACCGACGTCAACCGCATCAAGTCCTACCTCTCCGTCTGACCCATCCGTTTTCTTTCGTCCTCAAGGAGCATCACCATGGCTGACACCCTCATCAAAGTCGATCTGAATCAACCCGCACCGAGCAACCCGCTGGTGCACAACCGCTGGCACCCGGACATCCCGATCGCGGTCTGGGTCAAGCCGGGTGACGACTTCATCCTGGAAACCTACGACTGGACCGGCGGCTACATCAAGAACAACGACAGTGCCGACGACGTGCGCGACATCGACCTCTCCACCGTGCACTACCTCTCGGGCCCGGTGGGCGTGCAGGGTGCCGAGCCCGGCGACCTGCTGGTGGTCGACCTGCTGGACATCGGCGCCAAGGACGACAGCCAGTGGGGCTTCAACGGCTTCTTCAGCAAGCAGAACGGCGGCGGCTTCCTGACCGACCACTTCCCGCTGGCACAGAAGTCGATCTGGGACTTCAACGGCATGTTCACCAAGAGCCGCCACGTGCCCGGCGTCGAGTATGCCGGCCTGATCCACCCCGGCCTGATCGGCTGCCTGCCCGACAAGAAGATGCTCGACGAGTGGAACAAGCGCGAGGCCGAGCTGATTGCCACCGACCCGGACCGCGTGCCGGGCCTGGCCAACCCGCCCTTTGCCGCCACCGCACACTGTGGCAAGGCCCAGGGTGAAGTCGCCAAGAAAGTGGCCGCCGAAGGCGCCCGCACGGTGCCGCCGCGCGAGCACGGCGGCAACTGCGACATCAAGGACCTGTCGCGCGGCTCGCGCATCTTCTTCCCGGTCTACGTGGACGGCGGCGGCCTGAGCGTGGGCGACCTGCACTTCAGCCAGGGCGACGGCGAGATCACCTTCTGCGGCGCCATCGAGATGGCCGGCTGGGTGCACATGCGCGTGAACCTGATCAAGGGCGGTGTGGCCAAGTACGGCATCAAGAACCCGATCTTCAAGCCCAGCCCGATCACGCCCAACTACAAGGACTACCTGATCTTCGAAGGCGTCTCGGTCGACGAGCAAGGCAAGCAGCACTACCTGGACGTGACCGTGGCCTACCGCCAGGCCTGCCTGAACGCCATCGAGTACCTGAAGAAGTTCGGCTACAGCGGCGCGCAGGCCTACTCCATCCTCGGC
>JAYRLJ010000134.1:1687-7888 GCA_041905305.1 Hylemonella sp.
GACCGAGATCTTCGACTTCGACATCAACCCCTCGGCAGCCGGTCCGGTGAAATTCATCGATGGCAGCGTGCAGATGCCGATCTCGCCCGACAAGAAGAAGTAAACGCCAGGAGCCCCGCATGCCCACCTATGACTACGCCTGTCCGGACTGCGGCGGCTTCGAGGCGCTGCGCAGCCTGTCGCAGCGCGACGAGCCCTGCAGCTGCCCGGACTGCGGGGCCGCCGCGCCCCGCGTCTTCGTGGCCGCACCGCGCCTGGCCTGCCTGAGCAGCGAGACGCGCAACGCCTACGAGACCAACGAGCGTGCCCGTCACGCGCCGCGGTCGTCGCGTGACGGCGACTATGGCCGCTTGCGGCACCCGGCGGGCTGCGGGTGCTGCTCGGGGTCGTCTTCCAAACGGAGTGCGACGGTACGGGCGCCGGATGGGTCGAAAGCGTTTGCGGGGAAGCGGCCCTGGATGATCAGTCACTGAGGCTTCTATTTTTCGAGACTTTTTCAATGGAAGCTTCTTCTTCCACCCCCTATCCCCCCCGCCCCTTCCCACCCTCGCCAGGGCGGGAAGGGGAGCCCGATTTGGTGGTTGGTGGATGGATGGGCTTCTACGGTGCGAACGTCGCCACCGAATGTAGGACGCCAGCATTTCAAGCCAGCGGTCGTAGAGACCGCACCAGGGTATGTACGCCCCCGGCTGGCGGCTGCGCGCCAGCGTCCGAGTCCTCCAGCGCGGTCGTACCCCTGAACTCTCAGCGTGAAGAAGCCGCTCGCACCGTTGCCGCCGTAGAAGCCTGGTCAACGCGACGAAATCAGATCTGGCTCCCCTTCCCGCCCTGGCGAGGGTGGGAAGGGGCGGGGGGGATAGGGGGTGGTTACAAAAAGCTCTCAGCCCCACACCTGAACAGAAACACCCACTAGACAAGGAAGAAACAAATGATCCACGGCGATATTTCCAGCAGCCACGACACCGTCGGCGTGGCGGTCGTCAATTACAAGATGCCGCGCCTGCACACCAAGGCCGAGGTGCTGGCCAATGCGCGCAAGATTGCCGACATGGTGGTCGGCATGAAGCAGGGCCTGCCCGGCATGGACCTGGTGATCTTTCCCGAGTACAGCACCCACGGCATCATGTACGACGCCAAGGAGATGTACGACACCGCCGCCGCGGTGCCAGGCGAGGAGACGGCCATCTTTGCCGAGGCCTGCCGCAAGGCCAAGGTCTGGGGCGTGTTCTCGCTCACCGGCGAGCGGCATGAGGAGCACCCGAACAAGGCGCCCTACAACACGCTCATCCTGATGAACGACCAGGGCGAGATCGTGCAGAAGTACCGCAAGATCATGCCCTGGGTGCCGATCGAGGGCTGGTACCCGGGCAACTGCACCTATGTGAGCGATGGGCCCAAGGGCCTGAAGGTCAGCCTCATCATCTGCGACGACGGCAACTACCCCGAGATCTGGCGCGACTGCGCCATGAAGGGCGCCGAGCTCATCATCCGGTGCCAGGGCTACATGTACCCGGCCAAGGACCAGCAGGTGCTCATGGCCAAGGCCATGGCCTGGGCCAACAACAGCTACGTGGCGGTGGCCAACGCCACCGGCTGGGACGGCGTCTACAGCTACTTCGGTCACAGCGCCCTCATCGGTTTTGACGGCCGCACGCTGGGTGAGTGCGGCGAGGAAGAAATGGGCGTGCAGTACGCCGCGCTGTCCAAGAGCCTGATCCGCGACTTCCGCAAGAACGGCCAGAGCGAGAACCACCTGTTCAAGCTGCTGCACCGCGGCTACACCGGCAAGATCAACTCCGGCGAGGGAGCCGAGGGCGTGGCCGCCTGCCCGTACGAGTTCTACGGCAAGTGGATCAGCGACCCCGAAGGCACACGCAAGCAGGTCGAGTCGTTCACGCGTTCCACCGTCGGCACCGCCGAGTGCCCGATCGACGGTATTCCGAACGAGGTGCCCAGCCACCGCTGAGCCACCGCTGGCCCGGGTTCAAGGCCGGCGTTTCCCCTGTTGTTTCGAGGCCGCGCCGTGTCTGCTCCCGCTTCCGTCTCCGATCCGCTCGCGGCCTACCGCATCACCGAAGCGCCCTACTACCGCCCCTCGGGCAGCGAGGTGGCGCTGTACCAGCACGCCTACGCGCACCGCCTGCCGCTCATCCTCAAGGGGCCGACCGGCTGCGGCAAGACGCGCTTCGTCGAGTACATGGCGTGGAAACTCGGCCGCCCGCTGGTGACGCTGGCCTGCAACGAGGACATGACGGCACGCGCTGGCATGACGGACCGCTCACGCTGGCGGCGCGCCATGGCGCGATCTGCTACCTCGACGAGGTGGTGGAGGCGCGCCAGGACACCACGGTGGTCATCCACCCGCTGACCGACGCGCGCCGCATGCTGCCGCTGGACCGCAAGGGCGAGCTGGTGCACGCGCACCCGGACTTCCAGCTCGTGGTCTCCTACAACCCGGGCTACCAGAGCCGCAGCAAAGACATGAAGCCGTCCACGCGCCAGCGCTTCGCGGCGCTGGAGTTCGACTACCCCGAGGCCGCGGTAGAGACCGAGATCGTGGCGCACGAGGCCGGCATCGATGCCGCCCTGGCGGCGCAGCTGGTCAGCGTGGCGCAGGGCTCGCGCGCACTGCGCCAGCAGGGTCTGGACGAAGGCATCTCCACCCGAATGCTCATCTACGCCGGCATCCTGATCCGCGACGGCGTGGCCCCGCGCGACAGCTGCGAGATGACGCTGACGCGCGCGCTGACCGACGACCCGGACCTGCTGGCCGCGCTGCGCCACCTCGTCGATGCCCACTTTCCTTGACGCGCCATGGGTCACCCCGATGCCGACACGCCCACACTCACCGCGCTGGGCCTGCTGCTCGGCAGCCTGAGCCGGCGCACGCTCACCCTGCAGGCCTGCGGGCCGGGCGCAACACCACGCGCCGTACTCAGCACCACCCACCTGCTGCTGCCGGCGACCGTGGTGCAGCAGGCCACGCTGGCGCGCGCAGCCGTCGGCCATGCAGCGGCCCACCTGCTGTATTCGCCACCCGCGCAGGCTGCGGACACGCTCAAGCCGCTGGGCCTGGCCGTGGCCTCGGCCATCGAGGATGCGCGCGTCGAAGCGCTGCTGATGCAGCGCCTGCCCGGCGTGCGCCGTTGGTTCCTGCAAGCGCAGCCGGCGCACAACCCGCACGGGCTGGACGTGCCCAGCCTGCTGGCCCGCCTGGGCCGCGCCCTGCTCGACGACCGTTATGCCGACGGCAACCACTGGGTGCACAAAGGTCGCACGCTGTTCACCGCCACCGTCCGCGACTACGGTCTGCAAGACCACGCCGCCTTCCGACGCCTGGCCTCCATCCTCGCCAACGACCTGGGCCAGATGCGCGTGCGACTGGACCCGCAGCAATGCGTGGTGCCGGCCGCCTACCGCGACGACCACAGCTACCTTTGGCAGCACGGCGCTACGGCCGACCACGCCACCGAGGCCTTGCAGACACCTGCGCCACCGCCGCCCGCCGACGCCTCACCGGCTGATGCATCGCCGACCGATGCCGAAGAACAGCCCGACGACGGCGTCAGCCATCTCTACCCGGAATGGGACTACCGCCTGCAGCGCGAACGGACCGACTGGTGCACCGTGCGCGAGGTGGTGCCCCCGGTCGCACTAAGGCCCGCCTCGCCGCTCGCGGCCGAGCCCGCCCCACCGTGGCGCAGCCGACGCCGCCTGAACCGCAACCAGCGCCTGCGGCGGCAATGGGAAGGCGAAGAACTCGACCTCGACGCCGCCATCGACGTGCAGGTGGAGCGGCGTCTGGCGCTGGCGCCCGACGGTCGCCTGTTCATGCGCCCGGGCAGCGAGGCCCCGCGCTGCAGCGTGCTGGTGCTGCTCGACCTGTCGGCCTCCACCGGCGACGTGGCTGCCGGCAACACGCAGCCCTTGCTGGCCATCGAGCAGCAGGCCGCGCTGCTGCTGGCACGGGCCGCACAGGCCGGGCAGGACCGCCTTGCCATCCACGGCTTTGCCTCCAACACCCGCGCCGCGGTGCACTACCTGCGGCTGCTGGACTTCGGCACGCCGCTCGATGCGGCGCGCAAGGAGCGCATTCTGCGTACCCGTGCCGCGGGGTCGACACGCATCGGCGCCGCACTGCGCCATGCCACGCACTGCCTGCTCGCCGAGCCCGCCGGCCCACGCGCCATCGTGCTGGTGACCGATGGCGCACCGTCGGACGTGGACGTCTTCGATACCCGCTACCTGACCGAAGACGCCCGCGCCGCCGTGCTGGCCGCGCGCCGCTTGGGCGTGCAGTGCCATGGCCTGGTGGTCGATGCCGGCGGCGACGCCTATGTGCGCCGCATCTTCGGCTGGCGTGGCTACCGTGTGGTCGCACGCGCCGCGCAACTGCCCGGTGCGTTGCAGGCCATCCATGACCAACTGTCCGCCTGATGCTGGTGCATCAGCCTTGGATCGCGCGCCACTCTGGTGCGACCACAGATTTTCGCACCACAACAGCGCATTCCCGCGATCGCCGCGACGGCACGGCATTTGCATGGTGCATGACACCACGTGCCGCACATGCCATGGAACTGACTCCCCGCGTTCGGCCGGCCCTTGCTGCCGCGCGGCCTGTTTGAAGCGAAGCGATATGGAACTGACTCCCCGCGAAAAAGACAAGCTGCTGATCTTCACTGCCGCGCTGCTGGCCGAGCGGCGCCGCGCGCGTGGCCTCAAGCTCAACTACCCGGAAGCCGTGGCCTTCCTGAGTGCGGCCGTGATGGAAGGCGCTCGCGACGGCAAGACCGTGGCCCAGCTCATGAGCGAGGGCCGCGCACTGCTCACGCGCGCCGACGTGATGGAGGGTGTGGCCGAGATGATCCCGGACATCCAGGTGGAAGCCACCTTCCCCGACGGCACCAAGCTCGTCACCGTGCACCAGCCCATCGTCTGAGCACCAGCATGAAAAACGTCCCGCTGCTCCTGGCCGCTGCGCTGCTTGCATTGGGGGCCGCTGCCCGGCCCGCCTTCGCGGCGCCGAGCGAGGCGCAGTGGGTGGAATGGGGCACTGTGGTGCACGGCGGCTTTGGCTCGCACATTGCGCTGGGCGTGCGCATCGGCGAAGACGCGCTGCAGCGCCTCAAGCTGCAGCGGCGCGAGCTGCAGGTCGTGGTGACCGAAGGTGCCGCGGCGCCCTGCGCCTGCGTGGCCGACGGGCTGACCATCGCCACCTCGGCCTCGGCCGGCCAGCGCAGCCTGCTGGTGCTGCCCAAGTCCGCCGACACCAGCTTTCTCGCTGTGATCGAAGTCCAACCCAGAAACGGCGGCGAGCGCCTGGTCTACCGCGTTCCCGCCTCCGCCATTCCCCTGCTGGCCGGCATGAACGCCAGCCCCTCGCCGCAAGAGCGCTACCAGCGCGTGATGGCCGCACCGGCGAGCCAGCTCTTTACCGTGGAAGCACCCTGATCCACGTCCCCACTTTGCACAGGAGTACGCCATGATGAAACGCCAACTGCCCTGCCTGACGGCCGCCCTGCTGCTGCCCGCGCTGGCCCACGCGCACACGGGCGCCGGCACCGTGCACACGCACGACGCCTTCTTTGCCGGCCTGCTGCACCCACTCACCGGCCTGGACCATATGGCTGCCATGGTGGCCCTGGGTGTCTGGAGCGCACTGGCCCTGCGCCGCGTCTGGCTGGCCCCCGCCGCCTTCGTTGCCGTACTGGCCGCCGGCGCCCTGGCCGCATTGGCCGGCCTGCGGGTTCCGGCCATCGAGCCGATGATTGCCAGCTCGCTGCTCGTGCTCGGCCTGCTGGTCGCGACACAGCGCGCGCTGCCGCTGGCGGCGGCACTTGCCATGAGCGCCTTCTTTGCCTTCTTCCACGGTGCGGCGCACGGGCAGGAACTGGCCGCACTCAACGCACTGCCGGCGCTGGCCGGCATGCTGCTGACCACAGCCGCCCTGCATGCCACCGGCATCCTGCTGGGCCGGCACGTCATGACCCAACGGCGCTGGCTGGCGCCGGTGGCCGGGTCGGCCGTGGCCCTGCTGGGTTCCGGCCTGCTGCTGCAACTGGCCTGAGGAACGCACCATGACCCCCGGTGAACTCCTCATCGACGACGGCGCGCACGCACTCAACCCCGGCCGCCGCACCCTGACCCTGGTGGTGCGCAACACCGGCGACCGGCCGATCCAGGTCGGATCGCATTACCACT
>JAYRLJ010000534.1:0-1504 GCA_041905305.1 Hylemonella sp.
CACGGTGGATACCTTCGCGACCTACTTCGCGCCAGCGGACTTCAACGAGACCGTGAACACCATCGGCCAGCCGCTGTATGCCAAGCAGGAGCCACGCAAGTTCGACCGGGGCACTGATCTGCACACACAGAGCAACCCGCTGCCGATGTGCCATCGCCCTGGCGTGCTGATCAAGCTCGTTGCTGCCTGATGGATGTCGCGGCGTTGTACGAGGCGGCACGCAGTGCAGGACTGCTGACCGCCATCACGGTGGCGGGTACCACAGTCCACTGTGCCTTCCGTGCCCCGGACGAAACCGTGCTGGATGGTTTTGCGCTATCACGGGACTACCAGATCGACTACCCGGCGTCCTGGCTGACGCTGGCAGTCGGGGACACGGTCGAGGTAGCAGGCAATACCTACCTTCACGCCCGAAACCGCCATTGCACCGGTTCCGCCCAACTTGGCTGCGACTTGGCTTGCTGAGTCTCTGGCGCACCCGTGGCCGCCCATCGATGCCCCGGTATTCCTCGTCGAGGTGCTGCGCCGGGACACCGCATCCAGCGCCATCGTCGCCACTGGCATGGACGCCTTCGGGGATCAATCCTGGCCGGATGCGCAACGCGGTGTTTTTGCCTTTCGCCACGACTGGGCCGAGCCCTTGGTCGAACGGCTGGAGTGGCAGACCAGCGTCACACGGCTGGCCAGCGGCAACGAATCCCGGCAAGCACGCCGCCGCGTTCCTCGGCGCTGGCTCACCTACAAGGTGGGCAATGCCCGCCCGACCGACGCGCTGGTCGCCGACTGGCTGGCCGATCATCTGGGGCAAAACGCGTGGTGGCCGCTGCCACAGTACGCCGTTCACCTCGTCGAAAACGCTGAGGAGGGCGCGCTGACCCTGGCGGTATCGGAGGCCGACTGGCGGCGCTTCGCTCCTCCTGCTGCTGCGCTGCGCTTGACCTACGACGGCGTGCAAGGCTGGGAGGGCGGCGAACGTTGGGTGCTGATCATTGCGCAGGAAGGCTGGCAAGTCGCCCAACTCAGCGACGTGGAAACCGATCTGCTGTGGTTGGCCGATCCGCTGGCCCGCAAAGCGGCGGCTGGTAGCGCCGTGCTGCCGCTGGTGTGGGGCAAGGCCGTTGATCCGGCCGATCTCACGCAATGGGTGCCGGGGATGGTCGGTGGCAGCGTCACCACGACCGTCACGCCCGAACAAACGCCGGACATGGATGTCCTCGATGACCCGTGGCTGGACGAGATACCGGTCTGGCCCGATGGCAACTGGCGCGACGATCCCACGGCCAGCGCGCAGGCGACGATCACGCGCCAGGATTTCTCACCCGCAGATCCGTGGGTGCGGCGTGACGATCCGTGGGCGACGACGACTTACCAGCGCCGCTATCTGGCCAGCTCGCTCGATGAAATCACCATCTGGCGGGCGCGGCTGTGGCGCACCCAAGGCCGCTTGGAAGCCTTCTGGCTGCCCGATGGCTTGGCCCCGATCCTGTGGGTGAGCGTCGAAGCT